>SLGS01000023.1 GCA_007136565.1 Clostridia bacterium
GACCTCCCGTACGGATCCCGCCTTCACCCCTCGCGGTGATCATGTACTCCAGGCGGACGCCGGCGTAATCGGTGCCACCGGCTTCCACGTTAACGGTGCGACCCTCTTCTACGGGAGCGCGTTGGTATCCCAGCTGAACCACCGGTTCCAGGTCATGGGGTATGGGGATAATCGCCCGGTAGGCCAGCCCCGGCCCCGGGGTAATCCGGGCCCTTTGCCACTGGTCGCCATCGGCTATCCGATACTCCACTGTCACCTCCGCGTCGCGGGCCAGTTCCCTGAAGGTCCAGTCGAGTTTCACTTCCGCGGATCCCGCGGAGATATCTACCTGCGGTGATTCGTACCAGGTGGCCTCCTCGCGGATCGCGTTCACGACCGTGTAGACGTTGTTCACTCTATCCCCCAGCTCTCTCATCTCGCTGGACAGCCGGGATTGCATTCTCTCCACGTGTCCGGACACCTGGCGCACGTTCCATAGGGCGTAGAAATTCAGGATTATGCTGAAGATCAACAGTAGTACGATGGGCGTCGAAGGCCCCCTGCCACTATTTTCCCCGTCCATTTCATCCAGTCCCTTCATCGGAGAATCCCCCCGGGGACCCAGGCCCCCAGTGTCTGGACGTCGAACGTGCGCCGGGGTTCCCCGGCGGGATTATAAGCCCAACGGGCACCCCCGACCGCGGGTGCAGGGGGAGCGAGCGGTCTCAGCGGTGTCTCCTGGTACAGGCGGGGTTACGGGTGCCCTCAGGGTGCCGTGATGCGGTAGACGTGGCCGTCGAAGGCGGTGAGGTAGATCTCGCCCCGCTCGTCGACTCCGAAAGAGGAAATGCGAAGCCCCGTATCGATCAGGCGGTGATTGGCGAGTTCCTCGCCCTCCCGGTACCATAGTCCCCAAACCAGGCCGGTCACGTAGTCACCGTATACGTAGGCTCCCTCGAGGAGATCCAGGTCTCGCCCTCGGTAGACGTAACCCCCGGTGATCGAACGTCCGAGGGGATGGTGGTACTCGTAAACGGGGAGCTGCAGACCCGTGGGGTCACATCCCTCGGGCGGGTCAAAACAGAGGCTGCCCTCCATGATGTTCCAGCCGTAATTGCCCCCGGGCTCGACCAGGTTGATTTCTTCAACGCGGTCCTGGCCCACGTCCGCCACCCAAAGGTGTCCCGTCACAGGATCGAAACTGAACCGCCACGGGTTGCGCAGGCCGTAGGCGTAGATCTCCTCGCGGTATCCCTCCTGGTTGCCGTGGAAGGGGTTGTCCGCCGGGATGATGTAGTCGTGGTCCGGGGTGGTGTCGTCGACGTCAATGCGCAGGATGTTCCCGTGCAGGGTGGTGCGATCCTGCCCGTGGCCGAGGGGGTCACCACTGCCGCCCCCGTCCCCGGTGGCCACGTAAAGGTAGCCGTCCGGGCCAAAGGCGATCTGTCCACCGTTGTGGTTGCGCCGGGGCTGATCGAAGCGGAGTACTGTATG
Organism: Clostridia bacterium; assembly: GCA_007136565.1. Classification (GTDB taxonomy): domain Bacteria; phylum Bacillota; class Sulfobacillia; order SLMV01; family SLMV01; genus CSSED11-154. The sequence goes on from SLGS01000023.1 coordinate 1,474, forward strand.
GGCGGTCTCAGGATCGGCGGTCTCACCCGACGCGGCAAAGCGGGCGACGACGGTATCGGAGTCGTCGGTGTAGTTGACATAGAAGTACCCGTTATCTTCGAAACCCGGGTGAAAGGCGAGTCCGAGAAGGCCCATTTCGAATCCACTGTCGTCCACCAGGTGGGTGATGTCGAGGAAGACTTGCGCTTCGGTGGCCCCCGGGCCGTCGAGAACCAGGATTCTCCCGCCCTTTTCCACCACGAATAGACGTCCGCTGCCATCGGGGGCGTGTTGTAGATCCAGGGGTTGCCGGAAGGTGATCCCCGGAAAGGCATCCTCCACGGTGAAGGCATCCGTCACATCCCCGGGGTCGGGGAAGGAGGGGACTTCATCGCCGGCTTCTTCGTCGTCGGGAACCTCCTCTTGCGCGGGGTCGTCCGCTTCCGCCTCGGGTTCTTTCGGCGCTGGTACCCCGGGATCGGGGTCCGGCGCTTCGTCCGGCTCCACGTTCGCCGGGCCACAGGCCAAAGAAGATATCATGACCAGGAGAATCAGTGCCGCCAGGGCGATCCGGGTATCCACGTTTCATCGCTCCCTCCTGGTTTGCCGGGATCCGCCGGTGATCTTGCAATACCCCCTCGTGGGCGGGTACAAAACATCGGATCTCCAGGTGAAGGGGATGTTGCGCCTCCGTATTCGCAAGGAAACAGCGCCGATCCCCGCGCTTCGGAGGTTCCCGGTACACCCCTTCGGGGAGACTCTCGGCCGGGATCGGGACCCCCCGGCATCCAGGGCGTCGGGGCAAAGAAGTGGTCCTCAAAGGCAGATTCGCACTAACGACTGCCACCCAGGAGTACCTCCGCGTCCGCCATGTTCTCGATAATGGGAACGTTGAAAGGGCACCTGGCTTCGCAGGCGCCACAGCCAATGCAGTCGCCTCCACCGTTGGGCAGGCTCGAGTAGTGGTGACGTATGGACGGCGGTACATCGCCGAGGTCGGTGCGCGCGATGTCCAGGTACTTGTTTACCGCCGCGATGTCGATTCCCACAGGGCAGGGTTGGCAGTGGTTGCAGTAAACACAGCTGCCTTCGAAGTCATGCCCGGCGATCTCGAGGCTGCCGGCGTAGTCTTTTTCGCGATCCTCGAGGGTGAGATACTCCATGGCTTGCACCACTTCTTCGGGAGTCTGACATCCGGGCAATGCGCTGCTGACCGCCGGATTGGAAAGGGCATAGTGAAGGCACTGGGGAACGGTTAGAGGCTCGGCGAACGGCGTGTGCTCGGGCAGGATCAGTTTTCCACCGCCGAGGGTCTTCATCGCGGTAATTCCTATCTGCTCTCGCCTGCAAAGCTCGTAAAGCTCTGCCCGCGCGGCGTCTACCCCTGAGAAAGCATCCGACTCCGGCGCATCCGGGGCAGAGTCCCCCCCGGGAAAGAGGTCAAAGGCGGGGTTTATGCTGAACATCATCATTTCTGGCAATCCCGTCTTTATCACCTTGATCGCGGTCGCCGCGTCGTGGGAACTGAAGCCGATATGGCCTATGTATCCCCGGGCTTTTAGGTTCTCCACGTATCGGATGAAGTCGGTTTCGAAAACCTGCCTGTAATCCTCCTCCGAGTCGATGA
>SLGS01000092.1 GCA_007136565.1 Clostridia bacterium
GCCCCACGAGGATTTCTACGGCTAGCCGGCCCCGCTCCCCCGGGCGTGCATCCGATCTTCCCGTCGGCGCCGGCTACTGCAGGATTACGTGCGCGATCCGGGGAATAGCGCATGGAACGCCGGCGCGCCCCGGGGTATGTGGCGGTATTCGTCCCGCCGGGGGTCGGCGCCGACAATCTTGGTCTTCGCGACCGGGGGAGGTATGGCCGAAATGAGGTTATGGATAGGTACGGATATGGAGGGCGTCTCCGGGGTCATCAACCGCGAGTACACCGGCGACGGGGGCAGCTTCTACCGGGAGGCCCGGCGATGGCTGACCAACGAGGTTAACGCCGTGGCGCGCGCCGCCTTCGGCCGGGGTGCGTCGGAGATCGTGGTGGCGGATACCCACGGCACCTGCCACAACATAGATCGGGAGGAACTCCACCCCCGGGTCGATTTGATCAACGGCAAGGTGGCGAGCCTTCCCAACAGTGCGGTGGTGGGGTTGGAAGCGGAGTTCGATGCCGTGATCCTGGTCGGGTATCACGTGCGCGCCGGAAGGCACCCGGGATTGATGGATCACACGGCCTGGGCGCAGACCGTGGCCGAGGTCAGGATCAACGGCGATCCCGTGGGGGAGACCGAGCTGGTGGCGGGTTACGCCGGGAGTCTCGGGGTACCCACGCTGGCCGTCCTGGGTGACGACGTCCTGGCCGAGGACGTGCGCCGCGCCATGCCCGGTGTGAGGCCCGTGGTGACCAAGAGGGCCGTGAATCGATTCACCGCCCGGCACGAATCGCCCGAGATAGTTTACCGACGCATAGAGGAGGAGATCGGATGGGCCATCGAGGGCAGGGGTGCGGTGGAACCCTTCGCTTTCGAAACCCCCGTCACCATCGAACTGCTCTTCAAGCATCCCAGTTACGCGGAACTGGCGGAGATGGTTCCCCTGTGCGATAGGACCGGGCTGGATACCGTAGCGTTCACCGGCGAAAGTTACGCGGGCGAGATCTACCCGGCCTTTTGCTCCATGTGCGGCATATCCGGAATAGCCGCCTACCAGGGGGCATGACCGTGGAAACCAAGACCCTTTATCGAACGGGATACCTGGTGGCCTACGATGCCCATCGGGGTAGTCACGTCATACACGACGGCGGGGAACTCGTCCTCGAGGGGGATTGCGTCGTCCACGCCGGCGGACCGTACACCGGGACCGCCGATCGCGTCGTCGACGCCCGCGACTGCCTGGTGTCCCCGGGATTCATCAATGCCCACGCCCTCATGGACGTCTCCATATTCCAGTTCGCCTTCGACAGGCCGCGGGAGCGGGGTTACCACCGTCCCCGCTCGTGGCTCGAGGCCCCCGGGGAGCCCGGGGTGTTCGATCCCGGGGAGATCCGCCGGGGTGCCCGGCTCGCCTTTTTGAACCTGGCGCGGTCTGGCTGCACCACTATCATGGGGATCACCTCCATGGTGTTCAAGCGCTGGGATGATCCACCCTGGGAGCCGGAGATCTACCTCGAGGTCGCGGTGGAGTCGGGCCTTCGGGCCTACCTGTCCCACCACTACCGCTCCCGGGCGCCCTATACCGGCGCCTCCGGGGGAAAGGAATTCCTATCCGACGAGGCCAGGGGCATGGAGGGATTGCGCCGTTGCGTCGAGTTCATAGAGAAATACGATGGGTCCTTCGGCGGCCGGATCCGCGGGGCCCTCTTCCCTTACACCCTGGACCAGAGCACCCCGCGCCTGCTGCAGGCGACGGCGGAGGCCGCCGAGGAACTGGACGTCCCGGTTCGTATGCACACCGCTCAGTCCACCGGGGAGATAGACTTCCTCCTCGGGGAACACGGGATGGGTCCCGTACCCTTCCTCGATGAACTGGGCGTGTTGGGACCCCGCTGGCTGCTGACCCACTGCCTGCACATCGCCGGGAATCACCCCGGGACCGACGAATCCGACCTTAGCATCCTCCGGGATAGGGGCGTTAGCGTCGCGAATTGCCCGTGGATCTACACCTTCGACGGGGGATATCTGGACTCTTTTTCCCGCTACGGTCGCGCGGGGGTGAACATGTGCATAGGGACGGATACCTTTCCCCAGGATATTCTGCGCGAGATGCGGTGGGCGGCCACGGCTTCGAAGATTGCCGAGGGGCGGGGGGATGCCGGTACGGCGCGGGAGGTCTTCGACGCCGTCACCGTCAACGCTGCGCGCTTCCTCGGACGCGAGGACATAGGGCGACTTTGCCCCGGGGCCAAGGCGGACGTTGTGATGGTGGACATGGAGCGGTTCAGCGTGGGGCCCGTGGACGACCCGATCCGGGCCCTGGTCTATTTCGCCACCTCCGCGGACGTGAAGACGGTCCTGGTGGACGGATCCCCGGTGGTGGAAGACTTCCGAAGCCTCCGGTTCGATGAGGGGCAGGTCGTGCGATCGAGCCGGGACGTTTCTTCGAAGATAGGGGACAGGTTGGCCGCCTGGCGGGAGCCCGACGGCGATCCATCCTCGGTGTTTTCGTCGTCCTATCCCAGGGTGCGGCACCGGGAAGGCTAGGATCGCCCGGGGCGGAGAGGTTCACGGTTTACGGATCAACTTAAGGGGGAGTTACCATTGGCGGAATTGATAGTCAGGAACGGAATGGTGTATTCGGAAGGGCGCCTGCACGCGGTGGATTTGGCCGTGGAGGGCGGCGCGGTCGAGGGATGGATGAATCCCGGTCGAGGCGGGGCGGAGGTGGAAGTGGACGCGGAGGGCAAGTGGGTAATCCCCGGGGTCATCGATGCGCACTTTCACTGCCGGGCCCCCGCCTACCCCGAGAGGGAGGATTTCGCCTCCGGGAGCGCCGCGGCCGCGGCGGGCGGGGTTACGACCTTCTTCGAGATGCCCATCAGCACTCCCGGTGTCTACAACGGCGAGGTGCTGCGCGCCCGTCGAGAGCTGGCGGAATCGGTGGCCCACGTGGACTTCGGGCTCTACGCCGCCCCCGGGACCCTGGACCCCGGGGACGTGGAGTCCGCCGCCCGCGAGGGGGCGATAGGCTACAAGATATTCCTTCACGGGGCGCCCCCCGA
>SLGS01000014.1 GCA_007136565.1 Clostridia bacterium
GGTCACCATATTTGCCACCAGCGAACGGGTCAATCCATGTAGGGATCGGGCCTTGTTCGAATCGTCACGGCGGACGACTTGCAGATGCCCGTCTTCTTCCACCACTGAGATCCCCCGGGGAATGTCCCATGACAACTCCCCATTCGGGCCCGTCACGGAAACATGTTGATTGGAAACATCTATCTTCACCCCATTGGGGATCGGGATTGGTTGCTCTCCCACTCGGGACATAACTCAGCACCTCCTAACACCATCGATGATTTACTCATTACCAAATATAAGCCAGCACTTCGCCGCCTACAGCATGCTCCCGCGCTTGGCGATCGGTCATAAGACCCTGTGATGTCGACATGATGGCAACACCTAAGCCGCCAAGCACCTTCGGCACATCTTCTTTTCCGACGTAGATGCGTAGGCCGGGTTTGGAGATCCTGCGAATGCCGGTGATCACCTGAGTCTTTTCCCGGGTGTACTTGAGGTACACGCGGACAAATCCCTGTTTTTCATCGGCGAGCCAGGAAATTTCCCGAACGAAACCTTCATCCTTGAGGATGTTGGCAATCGCCCACTTGACCTTCGATCCAGGCACGTCGACGTACTCATGACGCGCCGCACTCGCGTTTCTAATTCGTGTTAACATATCCGCAATGGGATCAGTCATACTCATCTAGACGAACCCCCCTTCTATACAACGAGAAAGAATTGTCTACCAGGAAGCCTTTTTCAGGCCCGGGACTTCACCTTTGTGGGCGAGTTCCCTCAAGCAAAGTCGGCATATCGCAAATCGGCGAATAAACCCGCGCGGACGTCCACAGATTTTGCATCGGTTCCGCGAGCGAGTAGAGAATTTCGGTTCGCGCTTACTTTTTTCAACAAGAGCTTTTCTGGCCACGCTGTTCCTCCTTCCAGATGTCGACTCCTCACATCAGAGGGCTGGAGGCATCGCCACTGCTTCGTAGCGGGAGACCCAAAGATCGAAGCAAGAAGCGCGCCTCTTCATCGGTCTCAGCCGTTGTGACGATCGCGATGTCCATACCCCGAATCTGGTTCACCGAATCATAATCAACTTCGGGGAATATCGTCTGTTCTCGAAGTCCGAGGGAGTAGTTTCCACGCCCGTCGAACGCGTTGGCACTCAATCCTCGAAAGTCTCGGACACGAGGAAGGGCCACGTTAACTAGCCGCGAAAAGAAACTCCACATGTTCTCCCGACGGAGCGTCACGCTGGTGCCCACGGGATCACCGGTACGAATCTTAAACGCTGAGACGGATTTCTTGGCTCGGTTCACCACAGGTTGTTGACCTGTAATTGTCGCAATATCCTTCACGGCACCATCCAGTGCGTTGGGATTATCTCGGCCGTCACCCACTCCCATATTAACCACAATCTTCACAAGACGCGGCACCTGCATGGGGGTAGTATAGCCAAACTCCGTCATCATCTGCGGTACTACGTCATTGAGATACTTCTCTTGCAGGGCATTCACATGCGCCACCTCCTCACCGGTCGATGTTTTCGTCGCATTCCTTGCAGTAGCGTACTTTACGGCCGTCCGCCAGCACTCGTTTGCCGACGCGGGTAGCCTTACCGCACCCCTTGCAGATCAACTGAACATTTGAAGCATTCATCGGAGCAGGTTGCTCCACGATCCCCCCCTGCATCATCTCGCGGGTGGGTTTACGATGCTTCTTCACCATATTGATGCCCTCAACCACAACACGATTTTCGCGGGGCATCGCCTTCAGGACTTGTCCTTTTTTCCCTTTATCTTTACCGGCAATCACAAGGACACGATCTCCGGTTCTTACGTGTATCTTCGGCATGCTCACCGTGAGAAAACCTCCCTCCTACCGCTCCCCATACCGTTAGAGAACTTCCGGCGCGAGAGAAACAATACGTGCGAAACGTCGCTCACGCAGTTCTCGGGCAATGGGTCCGAATATTCGCGTACCCTGGGGCTCGGTCTCATCTCTAAGGATGACGGCCGCATTCTCATCGAAGCGAATCGAGGATCCATCGGGTCGACGAATGGGGAACTTGGTGCGGACGATAACCGCACGAACCACTTCGCCCTTGGGTACTGCCGATCCCGGGGTAGCCTCCTTCACTGAAGCAACAATGATATCCCCAACACTCGCGTAACGTCGCCTCGATCCACCGAGGACTTTTATTACTCCGATTTCTCGAGCGCCACTATTGTCAGCAACTCTCAATCGCGACTCGGCCTGAATCATGCCACATCCTCCTTAACGCTCCGTAGCTCTGTCTTACTTCGCCCGTTCAACCACACGAAGCACACGCCAATGCTTGTCCTTCGATAGCGGACGGGTTTCAATGAGAGCTACCCGGTCGCCAACGCGACAGTCGTTAGTCTCATCGTGAGCTTTGAGGCGTTTGGTTCGTCGAATCCGTCTCCCGTACAGGGAATGGCGGGCTCGATCCTGCACCTCGACCACGACGGTTTTATCCATCCGATCACTGACAACGACTCCTTGTCGTGTTTTCGGATTTCCACGCTCTTTTGTCTCCATTGACCCACCCCTCCCCTCAGGCATCTACCGTACTGGCTAATTCTCGGGTACGCTCAACCGTCTTCAGCCGAGCGATATCCTTTTTGACCTCTTTGATTCGCATCGGGTTGTCCAGTTGACCGGTAGCGCCCTGGAAACGAAGGTTGAACAGCTCATGTTTTAGGTCTCGAATGCGCCGTTCAATCTCTGTACTACTCATCTCGCGAATATCTTTAGCCTTCATTTACCTCACCACCGTCCGCTTCCCGCTGGACAAATTTTGTCTTGATGGGAAGCTTATGCGAAGCCAATCTCATGGCTTCTCTTGCTGTATCCACCGGAACACCAGATACCTCAAACAAAATGCGGCCAGGTTTGACAACGGCTACCCAATACTCCGGAGCGCCCTTACCTTTACCCATTCGCGTTTCAGCGGCTTTCTTGGTAACCGGCTTATCAGGGAAGATCTTGATCCAGACCTTACCTCCTCGGCGGATGGA
>SLGS01000164.1 GCA_007136565.1 Clostridia bacterium
CCAAAACGTGGCCAAACAATACAAGATGGAAGTATTGGGCGTAGACATCGGGGGAGCCACCACCGACGTTTTCAGCGTCTTCGCCGGTACCTTCAACCGCACCGTTTCCGCCAACCTCGGGATGAGCTACAGCATTTGTAACGTCCTCCTGGAGACCGGGCTGGACAATATATCCCGCTGGCTTCCCATGCGGGTTCCGGAAGATTCGCTGCGCAGCAGGATTCGCAACAAGATGATCCGTCCGACCACCATTCCCCATTCCCTCGAGGAACTGGTCGTGGAGCAAGCCCTGGCGCGGGAGGCACTGAGGTTAGCCTTCGAACATCACAAGACCCTGGCCACCGGCCTCAAGGGTGTCCGCCAGGCCCGGGACATGGGAGATACCTTCGACCAGACCGTGAGTGGTGCGACCCTGGTCAACATGATGACCCTCGGTATGATCCTGGGTAGCGGCGGAGTGCTCTCTCACGCCCCCAGGCGTGTTCAGTCTGCGCTCATGATGCTGGATGCGTTCCAGCCCGAGGGCGTTACACGCCTGGCCGTGGACAGTATCTTCATGATGCCCCAGCTGGGCGTTTTGGCGACCGTTCACCCGGAAGCCTCCGCACAGGTATTCGATCGCGATTGCCTCGTCAGGCTCGGCAGTAGCGTATCCCCCGTGCCCCAGGAAGGCGTCAAGGTTGACAACCTGCGTGGGACGACTCCCGCCAAGGTAACCCTGACCATGCCCGATGGTAGCGAGCGCGTCGAAAGCGTCGAGTTCGGGGAGATCAAGGTCGTCGAACTGGAAGAGGGCGAGGTCGCGCAGGCCCACATCGAACCCGGTCGTCGCTGGGACGTGGGCGAAGGAAACGGGCGCGCCATGGACGTGGAATTGGAAGGCGGCGTGGTCGGGATCGTTATCGATGGCCGCGGGCGCCCCATATTCCTAGAGGACGACGACGCCGATCGCCAGGCACAGCTGGCGGGTTGGATCGAATCCCTCGGCGTCTATCCGATGGACGCCTTGAAGAAGTATATCGACGAAGGGCGGGCGGTATAAGATGGCTCATGCGTATACTCCGGGACTTAAGGTGAGCAGCCGGGAGGTAGTCCGCAAGACGCGTCGCCTTCCGCTCAAGGGCGAGGTAACCGTGGAAGTAGGCGACCTGGTTCAACCCCACGATGTCGTCGCCAGGACCGAGATCCCCGGCGATCCCGCCAGCATAAATATATCGCAGCTTCTGACCGTCGAACCCTACGAGCTACCCGACGTGGTCACCGTCGAGGTCGGCGACCAGGTCAAAAAGGGTGACGTTGTCGCCCGCAAGGTATCCTTTTTCGGGCTCTTCAAGTCGGAGCAGATGTCTCCGGTGGATGGCACCGTCGAGATGATATCCGAAGTCAGCGGGCAGATGGTCCTCCGCGAGCCCCCCATGCCCCTCAACGTGGAAGCCTACGTCGAGGGAATCGTTCGACGCGTGTTGCCCGAGGAGGGCGTGGTCATAGAGACTGCCGGAGCCTTCATGCAGGGTATCTTCGGGATCGGCGGAGAGCGACGGGGTGCCATCAAGGTCGTCGCCAGCTCTCCCGACGAGCAGGTCTCTCCCTCGGCCCTGGACGAGAGTTGCGAAGGCAAGATCGTCGTAGTAGGTAGCCTGGTTACGGCAGCATTGTTGCGACGCGCGGAAGAAGTGGGGGCCGTCGGGCTCATATCCGGTGGCATCGTCGACGCCGACCTCATCGATTATCTCGGCTACGATATCGGCGTTGCCATCACCGGGCACGAGGATATCCCGCTGACCATGATCATCACGGAGGGCTTCGGTCCCATGCGTATCGCGGACAAGACCTTTGAGCTCCTCAAGGAACTCGAGGGCAGAGAAGCCTCCATGAACGGCGCCACGCAGATTCGCGCCGGCGTCATGCGTCCCGAGATCATCTGTCCCGACCCCGACATGCTCAAGGAACTGCGGGAGGCTCCTGAGCGGGTGGATACGGACGATGACGAAGGTGAAGGGGGAGGCCTCGGGATCGGCACTCCCATCCGCATCATCCGTGATCCGTACTTCGGAGCCCTGGCCGAGGTAACGGGCCTACCCTCGGAACTCCAGGTCGTGGAGAGCGAAACCAGGGTTAGGGTTCTCACGGCCAAGTTGATGGAGGATGGAACCGAGGTTACGGTGCCGAGGGCCAACGTAGAAATCATCGAAGGCTAGCGGCATTCTTTGCACCGAGTAGAAGGGGGGCGCTCGCGCCCCCCTTTTTTTGCCCGTCTGGTATGAAGCGACTCGCCGGGGAGGATTGGTCGGGTCGTCGGTTGAATGAAACTAGGTACTGCAGCGACTGGGGGGATCGATGTGACCATTGACGTCCGCACACTCCGGGCCTTCCTCGACGACGATCGAATTCTCGAACGGGTCAAGGTCGAGGACTACCTGCCCGTCGTTCTCGGCAGCCGGCCGAGCAGCTCGTTTATGATCCCGGCGGAGATGCCCTCGGGGGAGGATATCCGGCGCGGTATAGACGAGTCCTATTCCCGCAAATACTATTCCGGAGGTGGACGGAGAGGCTTGCTGGGTTTTGTGGATAGAACCCGATTCAACCTCCAACGTCTAGTCTCTACTCCCCTCGTTTTTAGGGCCGGATTGATTCGCTCGGCGTTCACCGAGGTCGTATACGACCACGAAGAATACCGGGCACACCGGCAGTGGGCCGAGCGTTTGAACCTGGACACCTACCAAAAGGAATTGCGTCCGAGCCTGGACGACCTCTTTCTGGCTTCGTCGGAAGAAACCATGGATCGCGTCTCACGGGTGATGGGTATGCGGGACAGGATTCGTCACGAGGCGCGCGAGCGCCAGGATCTCAGCCCGGTGTTCCTCCCCGAGGAACTTTCGCCATTGTTCCTCGACGCCATGGGGCTGCTATTGGGCTATCCCAAGTGTTGCACCAATGCCTACATAGCGGACACGGAGCGAGGGCTGGATTCGGGTATGCGGGCTTCGGAGCAGTTGG
>SLGS01000219.1 GCA_007136565.1 Clostridia bacterium
GGCCACGTCTTCGCTCAGTCTCTCGGTGACTCGGTCGATCATTTGAGGTGTCAGGGAGATCTCGGGGACCAGTATCAGCACGCTACCCCCGGCGTCCAGGGTCTGCGTCACGGCCCTGAGGTACACCTCCGTCTTCCCACTGCCCGTCACACCGTGGAGCAAGATGGTGTCACCGCGTCCCCGAAGGGATGCGGATACCTTTCGCAGGGCCTCGCGTTGATCGTCGGTGAGATCGTGGCCATCTCCGGGGTGGCCGTCGGACTCCCCCGGTAGTATGGGAGCGTCGATCTCGACCCACGAGAGCAGATTTCTCCTGACGAGGGCGTCGACGCTCGCCGGGCTCCTGTCGGCGGCGCGGGCCAGGTCGCCCCGCCCGAGGGGCCCCGAAGCGTTCGCGGCCGCCAGGACCACGTCGCGTTGAGCCGGGGCGCCATCCAACTCGGGTAGTCGCCCCCGCCAATCCCGGGACAATTGGAGAGCTCGTGGAGCCTCGGGGAAGGGTCGCTTATCCAGCCGCAGGCCCGGGGGCAGCATGAGCTTCAGGGCGTCCAGGGGCCTGCACAGGTATCGATGCGCCATCCAGCGGGCCAACTCCAATTGATCGGAGCAAAACAGAGGATCGGGCCACAGGGGCTCCCCGACGTCCCGCAACACCCCGGGTTCGACGTCGGGGCTATCCACCTCGTCGAGGACGTATCCCAGGGTTCTACGGGGACCGAACCGGACGGCGACCACGTGACCGACCCCGGCATGGCTCCCCGGGGGCGCGCGGTAGTCGAAGAGGGGAAATTCGGCGGGTGGACACACATCGGTCCCGTCGACGGGGATGTCGACGGCGATCTTTAGATAACGTTCGGATTGGGGACCGATCATTTCTTCGCTCCGGGAAGCGCCTTCACCACCCGATCCATAATGCCGCGGGCGAGGATGCGCTTGTGCTCCCTGGGCAGCTCTTCGCAATTGTCCCCGGATAGCAGGAGGACGCGATTATCGTCGGCGCCGAAGGCCGAATGTTCTCCTCCCACCTCATTTAGGACCATCATATCGGCGTTCTTACTCTGCATCTTGCCGCGCGCGTTTTCCAGGGCATCATCGCCGGGAGTCTCCGCGGCAAATCCGACGATGAAGCGCTCACCCTTGCGGGGACCGAGGTTAGCCAGTATGTCCGGTGTGGCTTCCACGGGGCCCAGGAGGTCGTCCCGATTCTTCTTGCCCTTGTTCTCGGAATATCGAAGAGGCCGGGCATCGGCGACGGCGGCCGTCATCAGGAGAATATCCACTCGATCCCACAGGCCTTCGCAAGCATCCTTCATTTCCTCGGCGGAGGTTACCCTAACCATATGCACTCCCCGGGGTTCTGCCAGGGACGTCGGGCCACTGATCAAGTGGACCCTCGCACCCCGTTCCCGGGCGGCCATGGCCATGGAGTATCCCATCAGCCCGGTGGAAGGGTTGGAGACGAAGCGGACGGGGTCGAAGTGTTCCCGGGTCGGGCCGGCGGTTACGAGGACGGTCTTTCCCTCGAGGGAGCGATCCCGATGCATGTGCGATGAGATCTCCTCGACCACCACCGATGGATCGGGGAATCTCCCCGCGCCCTCTGCTCCCGAAGCCAGGCGACCGACGTCCGGTTCGATGATGGCAAAGCCGTCCTCGAGGAGGGTGTGGCAGTTGCGGCGGGTCGCGGGATTCTCCCACATGCGAGTATTCATGGCGGGAGCGACGATCTTGGTTCCGTCAAAGGCCAGCAGCAGGGTACTCAGGTAGTCGTCGGCTATACCGTTGGCGGCCTTGGCGAGGATGTTACCCGTGGCGGGGGCCACCACCATGGCATCGGCCCACTCGGCGAGCGCGATGTGCTCGACGTTCCAGCGCCTGGGCTCCTCGAACATCTGCGTGTGAACGGGAGAATCGGAAATGGTACGAAAACTCATGGGTGCGACGAGCTTGGTGGCGGCTTCCGTCATCACGACCGTGACGGAAGCACCGCGCTTACGGAGGCGGCTCACCACCTCCAGGGCTTTGTAGGCGGCGATGCAGCCCGTAACACCGAGCAGAATATTCTTGCCACGAAGATCTGGCGGTTGCAGCGGGAATCCCCCCTCGGGGCTCGGGGCAGGTTATCGGCCAAAGACTACTATTTCCCCCCCGAAACCTCTTCTTCGTCGGCCACTTCATCGTTGGTCTCGCCGGATTCTTCCCCATCGGGCGAATCGGGTGTTTCCTCGGATTCGACCTCCGCGTCCTCCGCATCGGGGGTATCCTCGACGGGTTCGTCGCTCACGCCCAAGCCGTAGTTGATCCGGCCGTTCAATATTTCTGCCAGGGCTGCGGTCACCGACTTGGTCGCGTCGGTTTCGACCATGACGAGGGAACCGTCGTGGATTTGGCGCGCCCTCTTGGCCACGGCTATGGTGAGGGCGTACTTGTTGTGTCCCGCGGCAATTAAGTCGTCGTAGGAAATCATTTTCTTCGCCATATTATCGTCTTGGCACCCCTTCGCGAGCCGAAACCGTCCCGGGAGAACCGGGACGGTTGGACGGCTCATTCCTCGATTTCGCCACCGCGTTGCTGGATCTGCAAGCGACCCGCCACAGTTTCGGGCTGGACCGCAGAGAGTACCACGTGGCCGCTGTCGGTTATGATGACGGCCCTCGTTCTCCTCCCGTACGTAGCGTCGATGAGCTTACCGTCGGCCCTGGCCTCGCTAATCGTCCGTTTAATCGGGGCGGATTCGGGGCTGACTATGGCGACCACGCGGTTGGCGGATACCATGTTGCCGAATCCTATGTTAACCAGGATGACTCCGTTCATGATGCCCTCCCCGTATTCACTCAATATTTCGCGCTTGTTCTCGCATGTCCTCGAGACAGCCCTTCATGTCGAGGGCCACTCGATTCAGTTCGGCGTCGGCAATCTTCGCGGCCACCGTGTTACTCTCCCTACCCATCTCCCCTATGACGAAATCCAATCGGCGCCCGATGGGTTCGGAGGAATCCAGGATCTCGGTTGCCTGCCCGATATGGCTTCTCAACCTCTCGACTTCTTCGGCCACGCTCACCCGTTGAGCCATCAATGCGACTTCGCCGGCGACGTCGGGAAACTCCGCACCGGAATCCCCGAGTAACCTCTGGACGCGATCGAGTACCAGTTCGTAACGACTGGCTTCGAGTTCCGGCAAGCGTTCTTCGATGGTGGTTAGCGATCGGGAAAAGGCCTCCAGGAGATCACCCATTACTCCCTTTAGGACTTCGCCCTCGCGCTGCCGCATTTGGATTACACCCTCGAGGGCCTCGTCCAACGTGTCGGAAAACAGGCCCTCCGCGGAAGCCAGATCGGGGTCCGATTCCCGCAGCTCAAGTACCCCGGGAAGGTTTGCCACGTCCATGAGATCCAAGTCCACGGCAAGTCCCCGAGTATCGGCCAGTTCTTTCAAGGCAATATGATATGCCTCGGCCAAAGAGGTGTCAACGTAAGGCGTCCTGCGCTCTTCTGGAGGGCGCCTGGCCTCCACATAGACGTCTACCCTCCCCCGGGCGAGTCTATGCTCGATGCGCTGGCGGCAGATCAACTCCCACTCCCGGGGAAGCTCGGGGGCCAGATGCACGAAGACCTCGAGGAATCGATGATTCAAAGTGCGGATTTCTATGTCCAAGGTGGCGGTGTCCAAACTGGCGGAAGCACCGCCGAACCCGGTCATGCTTTGGGGTACGATCGTCCTCACCTCCTGGTCATTAGTAGCCATAACCCGAGGATGGCGGCTATGGTGAAAGAAGCAACTCCCAAGAAAGGATATCCGAACATGAAAGGTGGCTGATCCAATCCTACGATCAGTGATCCGGCTATGATGAGCGATGCGGTGATAACCCCGGCTATCAGCCGCTTGGAGATCCGCTCGAGCCCGGTGATCAGTCCCTCCAACCCTACGTGCCGAAAACGCAGCGTAAAATCACCGCTTTCGGCCTGGGAAACCAGGGACACGAGGTTTTGGGAAACATCCTCGACGTCACGCAACAATCTCCTCCCGGTGCGCTTGGCCCGACGGGCCAGCTCGGGCGGAGAGAATCGACTTCGCAGTGCCCTCTTTACGTGGGGGGCCATCTCATCGACCGGGTTCAATTCCGGATAGATCATGTTGGCCGTGGATTCGGCGGTGATGACGGCACCCACCAGCATCACGTATTCTCCCGCGAAGACCAGGCGATGTCGTTGCATCAGGTCCAATAGGGATGTCAGGATATCTCCTATGCTAATCTGATCCACCGACTTTTGGTAGTTGAACTCCACCAGCTCGGTGAGATCTCTCAGGAGTCTCAATCGATCGGGCCTGGCGATGGGCCTGGCGATATCCAGGACCACATCGGTTATCAGCGAATAGTCGCGGTCCAGGATCCCGGACATCAACTCGGCCAACCTCAGTTCCATCCTGTCGTCCACGACGCCTATCCTGCCGAAATCCATCAGGCCCAGGACATCCCCTTCCATCACCATTACGTTACCGGGGTGCGGGTCCGCGTGGAAGAATCCCAATCGGAAGAACTGGCGAAAGGACATCTCCAGGGCGGCGCGAGCCAGGCTCCGGCGGCGATCCGCGGGAAGGCTTGCCACGTCGGAGACCCTCTCCCCGCGAAGGCGTTCCATGGTGATTACGCGATCCCTGGATGCTTCCCTGAACACCCTGGGAATCCTGACTCGATCCTGGTCGGCAAAACCCCGTCCGAAAAGATCCAGTGCGTCGGCCTCCCGGCGGAAGTTGAGTTCGCTCTTGAGGGCCCTGCCGAACTCCCGGGACAAGCCCGGCAGATCATAGATGCGCATTTCCGGAATGTAATCGTGGATGAGTCGCGCCACGGCTTCCATGATCTCGACGTCCTCGGCGATCACGTGGGCTATCCCGGGGCGGCGCACTTTCACCACGACCTCGCACCCCCCGTAAACGGCGGAGTGGACCTGCGCTATCGAAGCCGCTCCCAGGGGCGTCGGATCGAAATCCTCGAACAACTCTTCGATCCCGGCGCCGAGATCCTCTTGGACGATCTTGCAAACCTCTTCGTAAGAGAAGGGCGATGCGCCCTCCTGGAGAACCTGCAATTCCCTGGCGAATTCCGGCGGGATGAGGTCCCGTCGAGTACTGAGTAACTGACCCAGTTTGACGGCGGTCGGCCCCAATTCTTCCAGGGCTCGACGAGTTTCCTCCGGCAGGGGCGTAGCGGAGGTTTGCTTTCGGGGAAAGGCTATCTTGAACGGGATGGGCAGCCGCGTCACGACGTGGCCGTATCCCCGGCGTCCTAGGACACCGAGGACCTCCCGGATCCTCCCGATGTGGCGAAGGGCCGACAGGTTCACCCGGATTGACCCCCCTCGGCGTGCCCGGCCCCTTCGCGGATTTCCCCGGGGAGAATATCGACGCTGCCGCGGTAGACTTCGGACACCACCCCGGACAGGCGAAGGGCATCGCCCCCGTCCCAGTCTACGTGCAGTATACCTCCGGGCATATTCACCGCGACGGGAGTATCGCATCTCCCCCGTCGAATGGCGCTCACCGCCACGGCGCTGGCACCGGTACCGCACGAGAGGGTGATCCCGGACCCCCTCTCCCATACCCGAGCATTCACCGCGTTCCGATCCACCACTTGGACGAATTCCACGTTGCATTTCTCCGGGAATAAGGGGTGTTCTTCGATGATGGGTCCCAGGGTTTCGAGATCGATCTCATCCACCTCCCGGACGAAAACCACGCAGTGGGGATTACCCACTCGGAGGGCGTCGATGGGTAGGGTTCGCCCCATCACCTCCAGGGTGGAATCCAGGCCGCAGGAGTCGGGATCTCCGTCCATTGGAATGTCGGATCTGGAGAACTTCGGGGAATTCATCTCGGCTTCGACGAAGAGTTCTCCGTCGCGAGGAGACACGTTGACCCAGACCTTGCCGTCCATGGTCTCCACGGAGAAGGTATCGACACCTATGAAACCCATCTCCCACACGAATGCGGCCAGGCAGCGGACGCCGTTGCCGCACATATCACCCTCGCTGCCGTCGGCGTTGAATAATCTCATTCGGAAGTCCGCGGATTCCGACGGCAAGACGAGAATGATCCCGTCCGCTCCGACCGAGTGGCGTCGACGTGACAACCGCCGAGCCAGGGCGGCCCAGTCGGCGTCGGGGAGCCTTCGCTCCACGCCGTCTACGTATATGTAGTCATTCCCGGCTGCTTGCATCTTGGTAAACGATAACCTCATGGGCCACCTCCGCGTCGCGTTCGCGCAGCCGTTGGACGTAAGCCGCACGCCCGTTCCCTTCGGCGTAGGTCGGCAGTTTACCTTCGCCGCACGGTGAACTTCAGCCCCGAAGGATCTCGATTCGACGCCCCTCGGATAGCGGACGCCCGGTGCCGGGGGCTATGGTCACGCATGCGCCGTCGATCATGCGAGTTTGAATTCGTCCGGAGGCCGCCGGATTTCCGGCGAGCTGCGGCGCATCCATGAATCCCAGTCGCACGGCCCGGGCCAATACCTCGGGATTCGTGAGAGACTCCTCTCCCCCGTCACCCAGCTCGCGAATCGCGGAGAGCAAGGCGTCGGCCTCGGATACCAGTTCTTCCCTCCGTTGCGCGATAGAGGGGTCCGCGGCCATGTCCGGGAGGCCGAACAGGGTCTCTTTGATAACCTGCCGCGCGATCCTCGCGCTCTCCAAGACTTCGTCGGCATTGGCCGCATGGTCCGCCTCCGTATAACCGACGACGTGCACGATGTGCGGACGAACGGCCATCTGGGCCACGGTCGAGTAGGCCAGCTGCCCCCGCGCCATGTCGGGATCCGCCGGGAAGCTGAAAAGCCCCGTCCTCACCTGGCGCCATACCCGAAACTCCGGGGTCTCCAATCGGGCTATCAGGTCGAGCTTGGCGAGCATTTTCGCCAGGTCCATGGACATCGAGGTGCCCGGCGGCGTGTTGAACATCATCTGGGCTATGTAATCTCCCACGCCCACGCTCTTGGCGTTGAGGGCCGCGAGATAGGCCGCCGCCACGGCGACCACATCCGGTGCGTCCCGCAGGCTCCAGTGATGAGATTCGTTGACTTCGACCGGTACGCCCCGCCGACCGTGCCATCCCATCAGGTCCCGGGATTCGCGAATGGACACCTCGACCTCCCTGGGACCGCGTCCATCGAGGACGTTGTACCAAAACAGTGGTATTGCCGCCCAGGCGTTATCGATGGTGTCCACGAGTAACTCGGCGAAGCGATCCACATCACGGGTACCGCTGTAGCACCTCAGGAGCGGGTGATTGCCGCGTTGGGCCGCCTCCTTCAGGGCCACTAGATCCGCGTTCGTGCGAATGGGCACCCCGCCGGCCCCGTCTTGCCTGGGATCCTGTTCCTCGGGGCGAAAGAACGCAGCCTGGGCATTTTGATCCGGTCCGATGGAGATTACGTCCAACAGGCCCGAATCGGCGATTTTCTCTATTCCCGACACCGTTTCCTCGAGGGTTGGACGACCGTAATGGTGGCGAATGACGGGATGGGGTGAAGAGGCGTCAATTCTGCCGATCAAATCCTGAGGTGGAACGACCCTGTCCTTTTCCTCGGAGTCGGCCCCCAGGTAAGCCAATATCTCGTCCACGGTGGAGTTTCCGTCGAAGGTCGCCTGGAACACACCCGCCTCATCGGCGACGCGGCATACCGGCGATGTGCCGCCGAACACCAGGGGCTTGGAACCGAGACCCGCCTCCGATAGGGCGCGCGCGACATCCTCGAAAAGTCGGCTGGCCACCTCCGGGGAAAGGCGAAAGCTCAATGCGATGATATCGGGATCCGATTCCAGCGCGGCCTCCACCAGTTCCTCGGTGCTGGTGCGGGTACCCATGAAGTGAGTGCGATATCCCTGCGATTCCGCCAGCCTCAGGAAGTTGAGGATACCCGCCACGTGAACGCAGTCCCCCAGGGTCGCGCCGAGGATGAACTTGCCACCCTTTCGTCGATTCATCCTATCAATCTTCCCCTCTGTCCCTCTGTGACCATCAGGCTGATTTCCTCCGCCGTCAAACCCGAAAGCCCCAGGCGATTGATCGTTCGCCCGCGACTCCAGTAATCAACCCCGTGGATGATGCAGGCGAGATGTATCATCGCCTTGATCGTGGGGGTTGGGACCCCAAGGAGGTCCCCGAAGGACGCCATGGGCACCAGGCTGGCCGGCACATCCTCGCTGATGTACCTGTGCTGTAGGGATCCGGGCGCCACGATTCCGGCGTAACCCGGGTTCGTTCTCATGGCGTGGTAAAGGTTCTTGGACTCCACCCCGTAGGCCGCCCGGAGGAAATCCACCGCCGATTGGGGTTTCAGTCCCAGGGCCACGGCTACGTCGCACCGTTCCCCATCCATTTGCTCGAGGACCTGCCCCACCGAGGGACTAACCCCCTCGACGTAGTACTCGAAGGGTGATCCGGACTCGATGCGGGCCGAGTTGAGTATGGTGGGCGCGGGATGGAATATGGCTCCTATATTGTCGAAGCTGGTCTGCAGCACATTTTCTGCCGCGGCGAACTGCGGGAAGGCCTCCTGCAACGCATCGACGACCTCACCCGTTCTTCGCGCCGGCAATGCGGCTACGGGCACGACGCGCTTAATTCCGAAGATCCTGGCGCGAGCGGGCCCGACAACTCTACTGGCGAAAATGAAGGTTTGGGCTTCTGCCACAAGGGCCTGGGAGTTGGCCCCGAACCCATCCAGCACAAATCGAAACTCGAGGGCTCCACCGGTGCGCCCCGGGTTCAATACGACGATGTGATCGGATCTCAGGTGGGGAGCGCACTTGGCGGCTATGGCCCGGTGAGCCGAGGCGGGAACCGCGACCATCACGACATCGGATGAATCCAGGGCGGCCTCGATATCCGAGGTAACCATGTTCAAAGGGGCAAAGCCCTCGGCTTCACCTTCGACGAACACTCCGCCCTCGCGAGCGAGGGCTTCCACCCTATCCATATTGCGATTATAAAGGTTCGTCTCGAATCCTTGCAGCGACAGGTACCCGGCCATGGCCTGGCCACCGCCTCCGGCGCCGATGACGGTATAGCGCATTCGGGAAGAAGTGCGAGTCATGTGGACCCCCCTCTACTGAGTATTGTGACTTATCTTCGAGCGGGATTGCGAAAGTGGACGGCAAGTATATTCGTCACCAATATAATAATCCGTGATCGCCCGCTCTGTCAATTTCTTCCCCCTCTCTTGGCACCCGGCATTGCTTCGAAACCCCGCAGAGCCATATCATAGGCAGCGCAGGATGCACTTTGCCGCACCGCGGCTGGAGGTGGAACGCATTGGCTTTCGATTCCCTCGCCCTGGCCGCCAGCCTCGACGAATTGTCCGGGCTGGTAGGCTCCACGATAACCAAGATCTACACCACCGAGCGATCGGGAGAGGTGGTTTTGTCCACGAGGGGAAGGGGCTCGGAGGACCATATCCTAGTTTCTACCCGGCGCGAGGATTCCCGAATCCAGGTAACCAGGCGCCATTTCGAGCACCCGGATCACCCCGGATCATTTTGCATGAACCTCAGGAAGAACATATTGCGTTCGAGGATCGAGGGCTTCGAGCAGGTAGGCTTGGATCGGATCGCGCGAATCCACCTCTCGGCCAAGGACGAATTGGGACACCCGTATCCCCTGATCCTAATCGCCGAGACCATGGGACGAAACAGTAACGTGATACTGGTGGATCCCGGCGACGGGGATCGCATATTGACCGCCATGCGTTTCGCTTCCGCCGATCGAAATGCTCATCGATCGGTGTTGCCCGGGCATCCCTATCGACTCCCTCCACAACGGGATAACCTCCACCCGGTGGAGGTCGACGCCGACGATATAGGCGAAGCCATGGATCCGAAAACACCGGCATGGTTGAGCCTGGTTCGCAGGGTGGATGGCCCCGGACCGGCGACGCTTCGCCGCATGCTCGGATCCCTGGGGATGCATCCGAATGATCCCCTTCCGGACTCGCGGGATGATAGGCAACGAATCGCCGAGGCATATCGCAACCTGGGAAGCATTCTAGAGGAGCGCACGTGGGCACCCTGGGTCCAGGTGGAGGCGCCCCAGCCGCCCTCTAAGATGCCCAGGCCCGGGGATTTCGGCGTCATAGCCCGCGACATGCCGGAGGGCGCCGCAGGGGTGCGGCGGGTTCCACAGCCATCCCACGCCCTGGACATTCATCACTCCCTATCCGACTCAATAGAGCGATTCGAGGCCATGTACCGGGAACTAAAGCGCGCCTTGGAGGCCGCGCACGGGGCGGTTCTTCGCCGCAGGGAGAAGCAAGGGCAGGATCTGGCGCGGACGGATTCCGCGGAGGATATGCAATTATTCGGAGAGCTGCTCACAGCTTACATGCACATGGTTCCCCACGGGGCGCGATCCGTGGAATTGCCCAACTATTACGAGGGTGGCGCGCCGCAAGAGATTCCCCTGGATTCCCGAAGATCCCCGGCGGAAAACGCCGCCAGGTACTTCAAAGAGTACCGCAGGCTCCAGAGGACCGAAAAGAAGGCGCGACGCCAGATCATCACCACGGACCGGGAGATCAGCTACATCGAAGGTTTGCTTTACCAACTGAGCCGCGCCGGCAATATCGCGACCTTGAGGGATCTGCGCACCGAGGTCGCCGAAGCCGGATACAGCAAGGAACAGGCCCCACCGCGCAGGGAGCGACGCCCGTCCCCTCAGCCCATCGAGCGGGTCCTACCCTCGGGGCACGTGGTATTGGTTGGCCGCAACAACCGGGGTAATGATCACCTCACCATGCGGGTTGCGGGCCCGGATGACCTATGGTTTCACGTCAAGGACATGCCGGGCTCCCACGTCGTCCTCCCCGGCCCCTGGAGAGATGGGATGCCGGAGGAATCCGTCTTGGAAGAGGCCGCAAGAGTAGCGGCGTACCACAGTTCGGCCAGGGATTCGGCGAATGTACCGGTGGATTACACGCTGGTCAAGCACGTCTCTAAGCCCCGGGGAGCCCATCCCGGCATGGTGATCTATCGAAATCAGAAGACCCTCTTCGTCACCCCCGACAGATGATGGTGGAGTCGGACACAAGAGGGTCTTCTTAGGGTCGCCATGGTCGCGTTCTTATCGATCCATCTACATACCTAGATCCTTCGGGTACGTCAGCGGAACGCCGTCGCGGCAAAGCGGACACTCCGCCGGCGAGTACGCCGGAATATCGAGGGTTATCACGGAATGAAATGGCACGCCGAATTCCGTCTTGCCGCCGCTCCGATCGACCAGGACGCTGACCCCGACGATATCCGCCTGACGCTGTGAACAGATCTCCATGACGGAGTTGACCGAGCCGCCGGTGGACATGGCGTCCTCGACGACCAGAGCTCGCTCGCCGGGTTCGATGTTGAAGCCCCTGCGAAGTTTCATCTCGCCGTCCTGCCGCTCGGTGAATATGGCCTCGGTACCCAACCAGCGGGCGACCTCGTAGCTGAGGATGATCCCCCCCAGCGCCGGACCGACGACTTTATCGATCCCGGAGTCCTTGAACGGTTCGGCCATCATGCCGGTGAGGGGTGCTGCGTGCTGCGGGTATCGCA
>SLGS01000080.1 GCA_007136565.1 Clostridia bacterium
AACGTTGCCGGCATTGGGTACCTTGAATACCTCTCGGACCTCCGCGCGACCGAGGACGACTTCCCTGATCTCCGGATCCAGGAGTCCGCGGGCGGCCTTATTGACATCGTCGAGCATCTCGTAGATGACGCGATAGGTCCTGACGTCTACGCCTATCTTTTCCGCCGCGCGCTGGGCACCACCGGTGGGCCGGACGCTAAACCCGAGCACAACGGCATCGGAGGCGGAAGCCAGCATGATGTCGGACTCGTTGATGGCACCGACACCGCCGTGTATTACGCTCACGTTGACCTCGTCGTCGCTGAGGCGTTGAAGCGCCGCCGTCGCAGCGTCCAGGGATCCGTGCACATCTGCCTTGAGGATGAGCCGAAGTTCCCTGTACTCGTCCTCGTCGCGGTAGAAGTCCTCCAGGGACTTGGGGGTTGCCTGCAGTTCGGTCTGGCGCTCCAGGGTCTGAAGCTCCGAAGCGAGGTTCTTGGCTTCCGAGTCATCCTCGACTGCGACGAAGAAATCCCCTGCTTCGGGGACACCGCTAAGTCCGATAACCTCGACGGGCGTCGATGGACCTGCCTCCTCGACGGCATCTCCCTTATCGTCGAACATCGCCCGAACGCGTCCCGAGTGGACCCCGGCAACGAAAGCGTCTCCGCGCCTCAGGGTTCCACCCTGTATGAGGACGGTGGCCACCGATCCCCGGCCCTTGTCCAACTGGGACTCTATGACGAGCCCGTGCGCCCTCTTATCGGGATCGGCTCCCAATTCCTCGATCTCCGCCACCAGGTTGATCATCTCGAGGAGATCTTCGACGTGTTCATTCTCGAGCGCGGAAATATCGACGTAAACGGTATCTCCGCCCCAGTCCTCGGGAATCAGCTCGTGGGCCATCAGTTCCTGTCGGATTCTATCGGGCTGAGCGCCCGGCAGATCGATCTTATTTACAGCCACGATGATCGGGACGTCCGCCGCCTTCGCGTGGTCGATGGCTTCCTTGGTCTGCGGCATGACGCCGTCGTCCGCCGCAACCACCAGGACCACCAGGTCGGTCGCCCTGGCACCGCGGGCTCGCATGGTGGTGAAGGCTTCGTGACCCGGTGTATCCAGGAAGACAATCTTCTTCGCGTCGAATTCGATGGACGAGGCCCCTATATGCTGGGTTATCCCGCCGGATTCCTGCTCGGTAACGCTGGTCTTTCTAATCGTATCCAATAGGGTCGTCTTGCCGTGATCGACGTGCCCCATGACGGTAACCACGGGGGCGCGCGCCACCATGTTCTCGGGGTTATCCGGCTGGATCTTCTCCGCCAGGATGCGCCGATGCGGATGTCTCTCGTCCTCGGCATCCTCGTCGGACTGAACCTCGAAATCCGCGCCGAGTTCTCGAGCGATCAATGCCTGGCTCTCCAGGTCCAGCTCCTGGTTGATGTTGGCCATGATCCCCATGCCCACCAGGTGCTGCATGAGCTCCAGGACGCTGACACCCAGTTTTTCCGCCAGTTGGGCCACGCTCATGGGGCCGGACAAGACTACGGTATCGACGCCGGCCTTGAAGGTTCTGCCCTTCTTCCGGTCGCGCCTGCTCTTGCTGCGTCGCTCGGCGACCACTTCACTTCCGGTGGGCTTACCCTTTCGCTTGGGTGCGACCTTCGTGGGAACCTCGCCTTCGTCCCCTTCGGATTCGTCCTCGTCCTCCGCACCGGGTTCGGCGGTGGCCTCCGACGCGGCATCGCCCTCCGTCGGTTCCGCGGTTTGGGGTTCGGCGCCGACCTCCGCTTCCTCGGCTTCCCCGGTTCCCCCCGCCACGAGGTTGCGGATTCTCTCGGCAACCTGGTGGTTGATCGTGGACATGTGGTTTGTCACGTCGAGACCCAGTTCATCCTGCAACAGGGTCAAGACCTCTTTGCTCTTTACATCCAATTCCCGGGCCAGTTCGTAGACCCTAATACTTCGCGCCAAGATCCCTCACCTCCGCACTTCCCCTGCATTATTATCTATAAGATCATCGATCTTCTCGCGCAGATCATCCCGGGTATCCTCGTCGGGGTCCTCCATCCGGAGCGCCCGGGACAACTTCCCCTTGGACAGGGCTCCGGCCAAGCAATCCGGATCCGGGCACACGTAACATCCCCGGCCGGGCTTCTTTCCGCGATCGTCCACCTCGAGTATCCCCTCGGGGGTGCGAACGATGCGAATCATGGCCGCCTTCTCTTTGCGCTGCCCACACCCTATACAACGCCTGAGCGGCTTTCTCCTATTGGCCACGATCATTCCTCCCTCCCGAGGAAACGGAGCGACGATGCGCTACGCGAAAATCACTTCTTCGAATCCGACTCTTCCTCGTCCTCCGCACCCGACTCATCGTCGGAGGCGATTTCCTCGTCCGCTTCCAGATCGGCCTCGGTGGGATCATCCCCCGGGTCGGCATCGGAAGCATCCTCCGCGGGATCGTCTTCGGTGGGATCCTCGGGATCTTCCTCTTCGGAGGAAGGCTCCTCCCGACCCCTCAATCCCTCGGCGAAGATCCCCGAGGATGACTCATCTTCCTCGCGCTCTCTGCGGGCTTCACCGGACAGCCTGTCTATGAGGGCGCTGGGACGGTCTTCTCCCTCGTCTTCTCGCCGGAGGAAGAACTCGGGTACGCGAACCTCGCCCTTTTCGGTGAGGATCTTGACGCCCTCGTCTTCGTCTCCGCGCTCCTTGGCCTCGGACAGGCTCTCGATGTCGATCTTCCACCCCGTCAATCGGGCGGCCAACCGGGCATTTTGACCCGCCTTGCCTATGGCGAGGGACAACTGGTCATCGGGCACTACGACGCGCGCGATGCGGGTATCTTCGTCCAGGTGCACCCGCGCCACCTTGGCGGGGCTAAGGGAGTTGGCTACGTACTCCTCCTCGAGCGGCGACCATCGAACTATATCGACCTTCTCGCCGCGAATCTCGCGGACGACGTTTTGAATTCGAATGC
>SLGS01000177.1 GCA_007136565.1 Clostridia bacterium
CGGACGTCATCTGGCTTCCACCGTAGGCCGTGGCTTCGAACTTTCCGAGCAAAATCCCCACGTCCTCGGCCATCTCGGGGGCGGCGTAACGGACCCGGGAAACGAACTCCCTGGACGTCAGCCCCTCCGGAGATATACCCAGGGACTTGGAAACGAAGTAGATTGCCAGGTTGGCGCCCCCGATAACCCGGGCCGCGGCGTCCTGCCCCTCGGTCGATCCTCCGAGCACTCTCTCGGCCGAATCGGATGCGATCTCCCGCTCCCGGGATAGGGCGACGTATCGCAATGAAGCGCCACCTCCCACGAGGGCCACCGTCATCGCGTACCCGAGGATAGAAATCACGCGTCTCCAAAGGGGCATTCCCGGCTCACCTCGAGAATCGCCGTTTAGGTCGTCGAACATGAACTCCTCTTCCATATCCCCCTCGAACGGCCAAAGCTCGTCCTCGAAGTCGGGGTCCCTGGTTGGGCCGTCCCCGGCTTCAACCTCGGCCCGCGGGAGGGTGCGAGCGTGATCCACGGGCTCGTAAGCCGGGGTGGGTTCGAAGGGAACCCACCCGTAACCGGGCATCCAGGCCTCCACCCAGGCGTGGGCCGTGGCGTGGGATATCTCGCCCCGGTAGGCCGGGACGTCCGAGTCGTCGGACACGCGATCGAAATCACCCCGGGATCCTATGAATCCCTGCACCCATCGGGCGGGTACATCGAGGCTCCGAAGCATTACCGCCAGGGCCGTGGCGTGGTGAGTACAGTATCCCTCCCGGGACTCGAAGAGGAAGTAATCCGAAAAGTCCGCGCCCTCGGGTGGTGGAGCCACCTCGAGGTTGTAGGGAATATCGCGCAGGTAATCGACCAGGTCCCGGGCCGCTTCGTAATCATCGGTGGAATCCGCGGTGATTTCCCGGGCCAGGTCGACGACGCGCTCTGGCAGGTTGCCCGGCAATTGCAGGTACCTGTCCGCGTCGGATAGAGTCGCATCCTCGGCCGGTGGATCGCCCTCGCCGATCTCCCAGTAGGGGAGGTGGGAGAGGACCCGGTATTCTTCGTCCAGCGGAGCCGTTAGGTTCAACAGGATGTCGCCGGCGGCGTTCTTGCCGATTACCTCGCTGCCTTCGTGCGAGCCGGAGTCGTCGTCGATGTTGATTTCTCGAACGTCACCCAACCCGAATAGGGTGTGAGTTCTCAGTTCCACGGGTGTGACGTCCTGGATGACACGCATGGTGCGTACCCCCGTCGGCAGGTGCCGGGGTAACCATTGTCCAAACTCGAACCACTCCCACGCCTCGACGTCGGGGGATTCCCAGCCGATGCCGGTGTATCGGGTGAGCGTCCTTCCCTGGAAGTACAGGGGGAAGGGCAAATCCTCGGCGGTGCGGGCGATGGCGCGCACCTCGACTTCGAAGGCCGTCGACGTATCCAGGGTTACCGGACCTCCCAATCGCGAGCTGGATCCAAAACCCGAGGATGCTATCGAAAACCAGTTGATGTAATGTCCTCCCTCGGGACCCCCCCGAACGCGCTCGAGGGTCGGGAATCTATCCGTGAACCACCGGCGCACCGACGCCAGGCTCCAGGGATCTCCGTCCAGGGGTATCAGGGTCGAAAAGAGTATGACCACCAGTACCAGGGCCGTCACCGCCGTCGCCGTCGAGGCGACCGGGAAACCCTCGATGACGTGATCGGCGCGTCGAGCGTACCAGAGCCTGCCCTGGGTGAGGGCGAGCAGCAGAAACGCCGGGACCATCAGCAGCCTGAGGTACTGATCGGCGTTGTCGAAATGGAAAAACCATTGGAAGACGATGTAGCCGAAGGCCGGCAACAATACCGGCCAGCTGGCACCGCGCCCTATCTGCCACCATCCCCAGGTACCCACCGCGAGCAGGAGGAGCCACACGGTGAAGTATCCGACGTCGGGGGGGACGGTCCCGAGGGTCCCCCAGTAGGCCTCCACCAGGAACACTATCCACCGGGCCACGAAATCCGAGATCATCCGCAGGGTTTCGGTCCAAAGTGCCGTGGCGACGGCGGCCCAGAGCGCCAATACACCCATGATTACCGCGAAGACGGTAGTGGCCGAGTGGCGCCGGTAAAGGGCCATGGCCGGCAGGCCCGCCACCGCGATCCCCACGATCCACGTGCGGGGGGTCGCCGGAATTTCCATGAATTCCAAGGTCGATGCAGCGAGCACGGCGAGAATCCCGATATGGGCGAGGACGATGGCCTTGCCGAGGGATCCCGCGAGTACGGCCTTACCCGTCAACGGCGTCACCCCCCGAAGACGCGTACGGCATGACGCCGGCGCCCGAAGGTGTCCGGGGGACCGAGTTCGAGGCCGCGGAATCGAGGTCCAACACCGGGACATCGCTGTTCAAAGTCCAAACGGGGAAGGGCAACGTTCGATGGCCCGGGCCTCCGAAGCCGCCGGCCCTCGATGGGCTGCCCGAAACCGATTCGTTCGAGGTCACCAGGAACAGCCCGACGCCGAGCCCGGATTGTATCAGCGAGGTGAGTAGGGATGTTATCCCGGGGGTCATTCGCCCGGTCACCGCCAAGAGGGTACTGCCGGATCCCACTGCATAACCCGCGCGTCGGAGGATGATTTCCAGGGGTACCTCGGAGTCGGCGCGGGCGTGGGCCAAGGATTTCATGAACGTCCTGAGGTGCCTAGAGCCCTTGGCGGCGCGCAGGGAGTGATCTCCCCGTCCGTCCCTGGCGGTCAGGCCCACGGCCAGATCACTTCGCAGGCAGGCCGCCGCGACGCCGGCGGTGAGGTCGAAGGCCGTCTCCCTGGCCTCGGGATCCGGGTATACCTCGGGATCCCCGTTCAAATCCAGGACGATGTTCACCTCGCCGGAGGCGGTGAGTTCGAATTCCCTCACGTAATGCTCTCCCATGCGAGCGGTGGTGGGCCAGTGTATGTGCCTGGGATTGTCGCCGGGAACCATGGGGCGGATATCCGCCAGGTTCGAGGGATCGGCGAAGGAGCGAATGCGGGTTCTAAGGGTGCCGAAGGGCCGGCGCAGGGGAATGTCCTGGCCGGTTACGGGAAAGATGCGTGGATACACGGTGACGAAACGGTTTCCGAAGATTTCCCGGCGTCCCCGGAACCAGCCGAAGGGATCGGAAACGGCTATCTCCACCGGTCCCAGGCGGTAGTGGCCGTGTTCGTTGAGGGATTCGGTCAGGGTGAGCACCCGGCTCTTGAGGGCGGGGACCGCGGTGATGACGCTCCAGTCGCCCCGCTTTCCCGGGACAGTACTTCGGGCCATCATGTTCGGAACGGGCACAAAACCCTCGTTTTCGAAGCGCAGGGTCAACTTCACGCTGTCCCCCCGGGTCATCTCGCGTCGATCCGCTTCGAAGATGCAATCGACGCTCTTGAGCATCAGCCTGGTCCAGATGTAACTGCAGACCACCAGCAGGAGCATGCTCCGGAACATGAAAAGAGGCAGTTCCCCTCCGGCTGTACGCCAGAGGACGTACAACACCACCAGCGCGACCAGGGGCCAGCGCTGGGCGGGGCTAACCCCACCCGAGAGTGCCTCGAGTCGGGTCGCTATCGCCTTTCGCAACCTATCGACGATCCGCTTCAAGATTCGTCCTCCCGGGCGGGCGATTCAGGGTGAAATAACTTCGGACGACCCCGGTGCCGTGGACCTTCTGATGATATCCCTGACGACGTCCTCGGTCGTCAGGTTCTCCCAGCGCGCCTCGGGGGTCAGGATGAGGCGATGCCGGAGCACCGGCGTGGCCATCTCTTTTACGTGATCGGGTAGAACGTAGTCCGAGCCTTCGTAAAGGGCCAGGGCCTTGGCTAGTCTTAGCATGACCAGGGAAGCCCGGGGGCTGGCCCCGAGGTAGACGTCGTCGTTATAGCGGCTGGCGCGATTTATCGCCACGATGTAGTCCATTATCAATTCCGATGCGTAAACGCTCTCCACGGCTTCACCCAGGCCCGCGACCTGCTCTGCGTCCACGACGGATTGCAGGGATTCCAATGGGGAGTGGTTACCGATCCTCATCATCATCTCCCGCTCTTCCCCGGCGTCGGGATATCCCATCTGCAAAGACAGCGCGAAACGATCCAGCTGCGCCTCGGGGAGCGGAAATGTGCCCTCGTACTCGATGGGATTTTGCGTCGCCATGACCAAGAACGGTTTCGGTAGGTGGTGCGTTACACCATCGACGGTAACCTGGCCCTCCTCCATGCATTCGAGGAGACTCGACTGGGTCTTGGGAGACGCCCGGTTTATCTCGTCGGCCAGGATGACGTGATGGAACACAGGGCCCCTTCGAAAGCGAAATCCCGAGGTCTCGGGATCCAGCACCGACGTTCCCGTGATGTCCGAGGGGAGCAGGTCGGGGGTAAATTGGATCCTCCGAAAACTCAGGTTGAGAGATCGCGCCAGGGACTTGATGAGCGTGGTCTTACCCACCCCGGGCACATCTTCGACCAGGACGTGGCGACCCGTCGCCAGGGCCAGCACCAGGTTTCGTATGACCCGCTCCTTGCCCACTATGACTAGTCCGATGTTTTCTACTATGTCGCGAAGGACACCTCCGGCGTGAGACCGGAGTTCCTTCGTCGCTTCCTTTGCCTCCAA
Source organism: Clostridia bacterium (assembly GCA_007136565.1). Classification (GTDB taxonomy): domain Bacteria; phylum Bacillota; class Sulfobacillia; order SLMV01; family SLMV01; genus CSSED11-154. The sequence continues at coordinate 4,605 of SLGS01000177.1, forward strand.
GGTAATCCCGCCTCACCGTGGGGTGTAAACGCGCGGAGGCGGCGATTCGAGCCGGCTCCCGCCGCGACGCGTTCCGATCTTACTCCAATGATATCGCACTAAAGGATGCGCATTAAACCTTATCGGGATAATTCGAAGCTTAAGTGCCCCGTCGTGGGAATGCGGGTTGGAGGTTAAGCGCCGACGGCGGAGAAAGCTCCCACGACGAAACACACTACGGGAGAGGGTGTGAGCTGCGTTGAAATACTCTGTTCTATTGAAGGGCGGAAGATTGATCGATCCGGCCAACGGGCGCCACGGGGGGTTCGATGTCGGTATCGACGGCGATGGAGTCGTCGAGGTGGCTCCCGAGCTGGATCCGGGGGCCGCGGCGAGGGTCCTGGACGTGGGCGACTCGTGGATAGTACCGGGGGTTATCGACCTCCACGTGCACACGTCGCGCCGGCACGGGGGATACAATGCCCATCGCATGATGGCCAGGGCGGGGGTCTGCACCGCATTGGATATGGGCGGGCCCTGGGACGAGTTCATCGGGTACGCCGCCGAGGAGGGCGCCGGCCTGAACCTCGCGGCGCTCCAGCAGGCCCGCCCCGGTCAAACCGTGCGGGATGAGGATCCCTCGGCGCAGGAACTGCAGGAGCTCCTGGAACGCTCCCTGGAGGATGGCGCCATAGGTCTGAAACTCCTCGGTGGTCATTACCCCATGACGCCGGAATCCACCCGCAGGGCCATCGAGGTCGCCAACGCGGCGCGGGCCTACGTCGCTTTCCACGGTGGCAGTACGCGCACCGGGAGCAATATCGAGGGGTTCGTCGCGTCCGTGGAACTGGCCCGGGACTTGAAACTGCACATTCCCCACGTGAACTCCTACTGTCGCGGCCAGATAAAGGAGCGGGCCCTGGACGAGATCACCGAGGCCCTGGATCTCCTGGAGGAAAACCGAAACATAATAAGCGAAGCCTACCTGGCCACCATCAACGGCACCAGCGGGCGCTGTACCGACGGAATCCCCGAGAGCAAGGCGACCCAGCAATGTCTCACCCTGGCGGGTTACCCCGCCACGGAAGATGGCCTGGAGGCGGCCATCCGCGATGGATGGGCCCGCATCAACGCGCCCATAGGCGGGGAGAACGTCAACATCACGGGCGAGGAAGCCGTCAAGAGCTGGCGGGACCGCGGAACGGTCACATCGGTCAACTTCCCGGTGAATCCCCCCGAGAGTCGACTCCTCGCGGCCACGGCGCGGGATTCCGGGGGCAACTTCATCGTGGATGCTATAGCCAGCGACGGCGGAGCCCACCCGAGGAACGTCAACGTCACCTCCGGGATGGCCCTGGTTCGCACCGAAGCCCTGACCCCCGAGGAGTTCGTACTCAAGACCTCCCTGAACCCGGCCCGGATGCTGGGTTGTCCCACCAAGGGGCATCTCGGAGAGGGCTCCGATGCCGACGTCACCGGGATAGATCCGGAAAGCGGTATACCGACCTTCAGCCTGGTCGGGGGCAAACTGGTCCTGTGGCGGGGAGCCCTGGTGGGTTCTGGATCCACGATACTAACCACCGAGAGCGGACGGGCTTCTCTGGAGTCCTCCGGCTTCCAAACCCGCGTCATCGACGTGTCCGCCGGGATGCTCTACACGGGCCGTCCGTCGGATCCCTTTTCGCTTCCGGCGTGATCTATCCGAGAAGGTAGCTATTGGACCGAAGGGATTATCTAGATACACTAGGGGTGGAGCCGCGGAGAACTCCGCGGACTCCGCCTTTCAACTCGAGATCGGAGGGATAGGTGTCATGATATCCAAGAGGCTACAGGCCGTCAGTGCCTCGGCAACCCTGGCAATGGATGCCAAGGCCAAGGCCCTGCAGGCCGAAGGTAAGGACGTCGTCAAGTTTGGAGTGGGAGAGCCCGACTACCCGACCCCAGAACATATCAAGGAAGCGGGGATACGGGCGATCCAGGAAAACCAGACCACGTACACCCCCAACCCCGGGATTCCCGCGCTGAAGGAAGCCATATGTAAGAAGTTCTCCGAGGACAACGATCTTCAATACGATCCGGGACAGATCCTGGTGTCCACGGGTGCGAAGCAATCGATCTACAACGCACTCATGGCCCTGGTCGATCCCGGCGACGAAGTTGTCATCGTCGCGCCCTACTGGGTCAGCTACCCCGAGCAGGTTAAACTGGCCGGAGCCACGCCCGTGGTCGTACAGACCGATGAGGAAACCGAGTTCAAGATGACTCCCTCCATGCTTCGCGATGCGCTTTCGGCGAAGACCCGGGCGCTCATCCTGAATAGCCCCAGCAACCCCACCGGCGGCGTATACGACAGGGACGAACTCGCGGCCCTCGGCGAGGTAATCGCCGAAGCGGGTATATACGTCGTCAGCGACGAGATTTACGAGTCTCTCATTTACGATGGCCGGGAGCACCACAGCATAGTGAGCTGTTGCCCGGACCTCAAGGACCTCACCGTAGTCATCAACGGGGTCTCCAAGGCCTATGCGATGACCGGATGGAGAATAGGTTACGCCGCCGGTCCCCAGGACGTGATTTCCGCCATGAGCAGCGTCCAAAGCCACTCCACCAGCAATGCATCCTCCATATCCCAGTGGGCAGCCCTTGCCGCCCTCGAAGGCACCAAGGAACCCATCTTGGCCATGGTCAAAGAGTACGCGCGCCGTCGCGATTACATGACGGAACGCCTGAACGCGTTGCCCGGCTTCACCACCGCCAAGCCCGGAGGGGCCTTTTACATCTTCCCCAACATCGCCGGTCTCATCGGTAAGACCATAGGCGGCGTGGAAATAACCGACGGCGACGTGCTTTGCGAACTCTTCTTGGAAAAAGCGCACGTGGCGCTGGTACCCGGGAGCGGATTCGGATCGCCCGACAACATAAGGTTCTCCTATTCCACCTCCATGGAGCGGATCGAAGAGGGCATGGATCGCCTCGAAGATCTTCTCTCCGGATGAGACGAACCTCTTGCGGGGTGGCCCACGGCGGGCCATCCCGCGAAGAAGGGTGGCGCGATGAGAGACATCCCCGGTCCGGCACCCGCTGCCGGTCAGAACGTAGCCATCCTGGGCCTTGGAATCAGTAACCGGGCCCTGGCGCGCTTCCTATTAGAGCTAGGTATCAAACCCCACTATTACGACAGGAAACCCCCCGAAGAACTACGCGTGTACGAATTGGGTGAAGACCCCGGCGAGCGTTTATTCGGGGGGCCCGACTACCTGGAACGATTCGCCTGCGACCACGGTTCCATCGGGTTCGACTGGGCCTTCCTGACGCCGGGTATGAAAAAGGACTCCCCCGAGATCCTGGCGGCCTCCCGGAGCGGGGCTCGCCTTTCGGGGGAGATGGCATTGTTCATGCAACTTTGCCCGGCCGCGGCGGTGGGGATCACCGGTAGTGCCGGAAAGACCACCACGGCTTCGCTGACGGCGCACCTACTGGAGTCCTATCCGGGGAGAGTCTGGTTGGGCGGCAACATCGGCATCCCCCTCATCGAACGTCTCGACGAGATCTCTTCGGGCGATGTCGTGGTTTGCGAGCTATCGAGTTTTCAGCTGGAGCTGGCGGACCGGGTACCGGCTTCCTCCGCCGTATTGAACCTATTCCCGGATCACCTGGACGTCCACGGGGACGAGGAATCCTACTTCGCCGCCAAGACCAGGTTGGTAACGCACCAGCGACACGGGGACTCCCTGCTTCTCAACGCCGATTGCCCAAGGACCCGGCAACTGGCGGACCTTTCGCCCGCCGCGGTCAATTACTTCGGTTTGCGGCCCGATGAGCCCGGCATGCCTCCGCTTTCGGCCCTGCGCAGGGATGAAAGCCTCTTTCTCGCGGGAGACGGGGGAGAATGGGAGCTCGTTGCCGTCGACGAGGTTCCCCTCAGGGGCGAACACAATTTGCAAAATGTCCTGGCCGCCGCGGCCCTGGCCTCGGGATTCGGCGTCGATACGGCCTCCCTGCGCGAGGGTATCCGAAGTTTCTCGCCTCCTCCACACCGCCTCGAGGGAGCGGGCTTGGTCTGCGGTGTGGCCTTCATCGACGACTCCATAGCGACGTCGCCTTCACGGGCGATGGCCGCCATGGCGAGCGTGGAAGGAACTCTCGTACCCATACTCGGGGGATACGACAAGGGGGTGTCCTTCGCCGGGTTGGCCCGGGAAATCTCTTTGCGGTGGCGCGATGGCTCCCTTCGGGGCGTCGTGCTCACCGGGGCCTGCGGTCCCCGGCTGGCCCGGGATCTGGAACAGGCCGGCGTCCCCTCGGAAGCCATTCATTCGCTCCCCGATTTCGACGGGGCCTTTTTCGGGGCGGCGGCCATCGCGCGACCGGGTGATACGGTACTGTTGGCCCCCGGGTGCGCCAGTTTCGACGCCTTCGAGAATTACCGTCGCCGGGGTGAGAGATTCAAGGAATTGGTTCTTCAACTGGGAGAGGATGAAGCGCGGTGAACCCGACCCCCGAGGACCTGCTTTGGCTGTCGCAATCACTGGAGGAGGAGTACGGTCGAGGCGCTGCCTACCCCGACACGCCACCCCTGTCCGGTGAGCCCGGCTCGGCTTTGGGCACCCTGGTGGTGACGATGCTCTCCCAAGCGAGTAACGACGAGGGGACCAGGAAGGTCTACCGCGCCATGCGCGAACGGTTCCCCCGCTGGGGGGAACTCCTCGCGGCTTCGCACGAAGAGGTGGTCGAGGTATTGCGCCCCGGCGGGTTGGCCGAAAGCAAGGCTCAAAACGTCCGATCGACCCTTGGCATCATCCGCGAAGATTTCTCCGAATACACTTTGGAGCCCCTCAGAAAGCGTTCCAACGAAGAAGTTTACGCCTACCTTACGAACCTCCCCGGGGTGGGTCCGAAGACGGCGGGTTGCGTCCTGCTTTTCGCCCTCGATCGCGAAGCCTTCCCCGTCGACACCCACGTGGCCAGGATAAGCCGTCGCACGGGATTGGTGCCCGGGAAATACTCCCCGGAGAAGATCCAGGCTTTCTTGGAGCCCCTCGTACCGAGGGGGGAATCCCTGGCACTGCACCTCAACCTCCTCGAACACGGCCGGAGAATATGTCGCGCCAGAACCCCGCGTTGCGATGAGTGCATCCTGTTTGATAAATGTGATAGAATAGGAATCAGCGAATATGGTCGCGACGGAAAGCGGGGTGAGACCACTGTCACAAAGGAGTAATCAGTCGAGATGGTCTCCCGATGAAGAGGTCGTAGTAAGGCAACTGGAAGAGTTTGCGACGACGCGGGACCCGGAGCTAAAGCGCGAGATAGCCAGTGCTTATCGGGGCCTGGTCGTATACCTCGCCCGGGGATTTGCCCAGAGGGGTGAACCCCTCGAGGACCTGATCCAACAGGGCTTTGTCGGCCTTCTGAAAGCGATAGACCGCTTCGATCCCGAGCGCGGGGTCAAGTTCACTACATACGCCACCCCCACCGTAACCGGGGAGATCAGGCGCTATTTCCGCGATAAGGGCTGGGACGTACAGGTTCCCAGGCGTCTCAAGGAGATGCACCTCAAGGTCCGGCGGGCCAGGGAAGATCTCACGGCCGCCAGGGGTGAGTCCCCGACGCTGGGGCAGATCGCCGAACACCTTCGCGAGGATCTCGGCCAGGTAGAGGATGCCGTGCAGGTACAGCACGCGTACAACTCCTACTCCCTGGAAGAGCGCATAGGCAATGATGACGGGGGGAGCCCGACTACGCTCGGGGACCTCCTCGGCGACGATGACATAGGCTACGAGCGCGTCGTCAACCACGAGGACATAGTTCGCGCCCTCGAGACTCTCCCGGAGAGGGAAAGGCGAATCATCGAGTGGCGTTTCTACGGAGGCTTGACGCAGCGTGAGGTCGGCGAGAGGCTGGGGATTTCCCAGATGCACGTAAGTAGGCTGGAACGAAGGGCCCTGGAGGCCATGAAGTCCGCCCTCGTCGCCTGAGACTCCCGGGGGTAAATCCCCGAAAACACGCACGATCTAGGGCCCGGAGGGTTCCCTCCGGGCCCTTCCTATGGTGTGCCCGGCATGGGCGAATGCTCGGGGGTGCAAGTCCCCTGTGGGCAGTGGCCACGTTGAACCACTAGCCGAAGGCAAGGGTGCCCGTGGTGACGCGGGATCCGAGGGAAGCCGGAGGCAAAACCGCGACCCGAGGAGCACGAACTCTGGACGGGGCGCGACAGGTTGGGCGAGTCTGCCATACAAGACAAAGCCCCATATTGGCTGAAGGCCTGTTGCGTAAACAGGGCGGGTGTGCGGGGAAAGTGTTCGTTCTTACCCCGGGGAGATCTGTCGATCACGTCAGTGAGAACTGACAACCTGCATCGAGAGGCGCGGCTGAGACGGCAGGAGTCAGCAGAGGTCACAGTACGCCGGAGGAGCCGTCGGAGCATGGGGGGAGATTGAGGCACTGCCCACCGAAAGGGACAGCCCCCGCTGGGTCCCACCTAATTTCCGATGAGGAATCCTGGCGGAAGGACCGAACATGAACGAGAGGATGGAATCCGTGAGTTCGCAGGATGCGCCCAGAAAGCAGGAGACTCCCACGGGAGCCGATTTCTAGGAGGAGACGGTGAATCCGGCATGGCCGGAAGATCCATCCCGCGAAGCCGAGGAGCAGAGGTTAATGGAATAGGTCTTGTCAGGGCGCAATATGGCACGAGCCCACAAGCGCGTGAAATCGAACAGTGGAGCGCCGGGAACTGATGGTATGACGGTCGAGGCTCTGATGCCGTGCCTGCAAAAAAACTGGGCCGACATCAGGGAGGATCTTCTTCAGGATAGATACCGTCCACAGCCGGTGCGTAGGGTGGAGATCCCCAAGCCGAACGGCGGAGTGAGGCTCCTGGGCGTTCCGACCGCAGTGGATCGGCTGATCCAGCAGGCACTTTTGCAGGTTCTGACCCCCCTCATTGACCCTGAGTTTGC
>SLGS01000131.1 GCA_007136565.1 Clostridia bacterium
CCCCATGGCATCAGACGGGAGCAACTCCCAAGGTCGGGTCCTAAGCGGGGTCCACTTCATGCTGGGCAACTACGCCACATCGGAAGGGGCCCTTGCCGCCGGATGCGACTTCTTCGCCGGGTATCCTATCACCCCCGCCAACGAAATCTCCGAGCGCATGTCGCAACGACTGCCCGAGGTTGGGGGAACATTTATCCAAGGTGAAGACGAACTATTCTCCATCTATGCGGTGACCGGAGCTTCTCTAGCGGGAGCAAAGGCGATGACCGCCACGGCCAGCGCCGGATTCAATCACTTCCAAGAGGGTATCGGTTACGCCGTCGCAGTGGAGGCACCGTGCGTAATAGTAGACGTCCAGCGGTGCCGCGGCGAGAACTTTGCCACACAGGCCGACGTGATGCAAATGCGCTGGGGCACCGACGGCGACTACGAGATCATCGTCCTGGCCCCATCCTCCATCCAGGAACTCTTCGACTACACCGTGAGGGCGTTCAACCTGGCGGAGGAGTATCGCACACCGGTAATCGTAGCCTCCGAAACCACGATCTCTTTGATGCGAGAGAGACTCGACATTCCCTCCGCAGACGAGATCGACATCGTGAACCGCCGCTACACCGACCTCTCCCCCGACGAATACAAGCCCTTCGCCGCTCCGGAATACGGAGTGCCCGATTTCGCCCCGCTCGGGGAAGGATACGGGACCATATACTCCATCAACCCCCACGACGAAGAGGGAAGCATCGACTGGGATCCGGACGTGTACGAGCGCATGTACGACCGCTTGACCGGAAAGATCGCAAAGAATCGCGACGTGATCTGCCAGCCCAGGTCCTTCGCCGTCGATGATGCAGACATAGTCCTGATCGCTTACGGCAGTGAAGTTCGCCCAGCCCTCGACGCGGTGCAGATGGCCCGCGACGAAGGTATAGCGGCCGGCCTTCTCAAGCTGGACGCCGTGTGGCCCATGCCCGAAGAGCAAATAGCCAAGGCCACCGCGAAGGCCAAGGAAGTAATCGCCGTGGAGATGAACATCGGCAAGTACGCGAACGAAATCGAGAGAGTCGTCGCCGGTCGGGTGCCGGTCCATCGTTGCACCAAGAACCGGGGCATCATCCACTCTCCCGAAGAGATCTACCGCTCGATCAAGGAGGTCTGGAAATGAGCCCCAAGCTCTATCCTCGCAGAGAGGACATTCGCCCCGAGGGACTACCCCACTTCTTCTGCCCGGGTTGCGGATGCGGGCAGGTATTGAACTACTTCCTGCGCGCCTGCGACGAACTCGACATGCAACCCCAGGACATGACGTGCATAGGTGGAGTCGGATGCGCCGCGCGCATACCCATATACCTCGACACCGACGCACTACACGGCATCCATGGTCGTACATTGCCATGGGCCACCGGCATCAAGATGGTACGTCCCGAGATGCCCGTCGTGGTGTTCGCCGGTGACGGAGACGCCCTTTCCATCGGTGGAAACCACTTCATCCACGCAGCGCGTCGCAACATAGACGTCACCGTCATCGTGGTCAACAATCTCAACTTCGCGATGACCGGGGGACAAGTTGCACCTACGACCCCGCTCGCGGCGACAACCATGACGACGCCCTACGGCAGCAGTGAGCCACCCTTCGATCTTTGCAAGATGGCGGAAACCTCCGGAGCGACTTACGTGAGCCGTTGGACCACCGCGCACGGAATGCAGGCAATCCGCTCCATCAAGACGGCCCTGCAGCACACCGGGTTTTCCGTGGTGGAAATCATATCCCAATGCCCCACTCATTACGGCCGCTACGCCCTCGGCACCGGGGATGCAACCAAGTCCGTCGAGTGGATCAAGGAGAACTCCATACCCAGGGCCAGGGCGGAAAAGATGGATCCCGCCGAAGCCCAACTGGGATTTGTCGTTGGCGAATTCGTAAATGAGCAACGCCCGGTATTCTACGGCAGCACCGTGTACGAAGAAGGTGACAAATGATGAAGCCTCTCAAGATCAGATTCTGCGGATTCGGTGGCCAGGGCATAATCCTCTCCGCCATTACCCTCGGAACAGCGCTGGTAACCAAGAAGGGTTATTACGCGGTGCAGACCCAGTCGTACGGTTCCGAAGCCCGGGGCGGTCAGTGCCAGGCGGAACTCATAGTCGCGGATGAGGAGATCAAGTCACCGCACTCCGATGAGAAGGACGTCCTGGTCGCGATGTCGCAAAGCGCCCTCGACCGATACGTCTCCGACCTGAAGAAGGGGGGCGTCCTGATCGTCGATCCCACGCTGGTGACCGAGATACCTGATGTGGACGCCCGGATCATCCAGGTCCCGGCAACCCAAACCGCGGTGGACCTCGGCAACAGGATCGCCGCCAACATGGTCCTCTTGGGCTTCGTACAGGAAGCCACCGGCATCATCAGCAAGGAAGACCTACTGGCCGCGGTCGAGGACCTGGTCAAACCGCAGTTCATGGATATCAACACCCGGGCCATTGAGGCCGGGATCGAGCTGGCGCAAGGTGTCAACTTGGAGGTCATCGAATGAAACTATACGAATTCCAGGGCAAGAGGCTCTTCGCCGAATACGGCATTCCCGTCCCCGAGTCGGGACTCTTGAAGTCCCCCTCGGACGACATGCCCTTCCCGGCCCCCGGGGTCCTCAAGTCCCAGGTACTCGTCGGTGGCAGGGGTAAGGCCGGTGGAATCCGAGTCGTAGAGGACCGGGACGAGGCCGAAAAGGCTCTATCCGAACTCTTCCAAATGGAAATCGGCGGAGAAAAGGTCGCCGCCGTACTTATGGAAGAAAAGGTCAACTTCAGCTCCGAGTACTACATCGCCCTCACCCACGACGGCGGACGCGCCCTGCCGCTAATGATAGCCAGCGCCTCGGGTGGAGTGGATATCGAAGAGGTTGCTAAGAACAACCCCGAGCGAATCCTAACCCAGGTGTTCGATCCCTTCCTCG
>SLGS01000030.1 GCA_007136565.1 Clostridia bacterium
ACTACATTTCGCTCGGAGGGGTTGTGACGTTCCAGAACGCGGAAAAGACCCGGGAAGTGGCCTCCGAGGTTCCCCTGGACCGGTTGATCCTCGAGACCGATGCTCCCTATCTTACTCCCCACCCCTATCGTGGCAAGAGAAATGAACCCGCCTTCATACCGTACATCGCAGAAGAAATCGCTGGACTAAAAGGTATCTCGGCAGAAGAAGTTGCCGAGGCAACCACCGCAACGGCACAGGAGTTTTACGGCATCAGTGTCGCCCGAGGGGATGGGGCTACATAGAGTATCTCACGCTCGGCCAATTGAAGAGCCTGATGCAAGATCGGGGATTGCGACCGGAAAAGCGGCTGGGTCAAAATTTCCTGATAAACGTTGGGGTAGTTGAGGCCATCGTCGATGCGGGCGGCGAGGGGGCCACCGCCATCGACGTGGGTTCGGGACCCGGAACGATGGCCCTACCCTTGTCCCATCGTTATCCGCGGGTTATCGCAGTCGAGATCGATCCGGGCCTCGTCGCCGTGCTGGAAGACACACTCGGGCACCGGGAAAACGTCGATATCGTATCCGCGGATGCGACCGAGATCGACTGGGCCCGGACCGTCGCCTCCCTCGGTGCGGCCACCCCCATCGTTTGGTTTGGGAACCTGCCCTATTACGCCGCTTCTCCGATATTGACGCGCATACTTCAATCGGAAATGAACTGGGTACGGGCGATATTCATGCTGCAAAATGAAGTGGCCGACAGGATCACCGCGTCTCCGGGGGAAAAGGCCTACGGGATCTTGTCCCTCGTCGTTGCCTACTATGCCGACTCGCGGATGTTGCGAAAGGTTAAACCGGGGTCCTTCTATCCCGCCCCGGACGTCGTGTCGGCGGTCGTTTGCCTGACTCCCCGTGCAGACCGACCCGAAGTAGCGTTCGAAGACTTCGTACGAGTAGTCCGGGCCGGTTTCGGTCAGCGGAGAAAGACGCTCAGGAACGCCCTCGTGGGGTCGGTGGAATTGGGATTGGATCGGGATGCGGTGGATGGAGCCCTCGCGACGGCCGAGATCGATCCCGGGGTGCGGGCGGAGACCCTGGCGTTGGATCAATTCGTGGATCTCACCCGGGCCGTTGCGGGATACTTCTCGAAATCGTGAGGACCGCATCATCGACCCAGTTGGGGTGCGTCGAACGTCTGGATTCCCTCACCGATGGGGCGGGTAAGAGGATTGAATCCCCGTCACACTCGGCCGAAAACGCTTCCGGGCGACCACCTCAAGCCGTGGGCGGGCCCCGGGCTATGTAGTCGCTCGTCATGGTGCTATAATACAGAAGTGGAATTAATGCGTACTTTAGAGGGGAGATTATCCTGTGAATCGGCCGCTATTCGAGACGGATTTATCACATCCGGATCATATGGGTGCATTCATCAGTCCTACCGACGGACGGGTTACCTTCGACGCCATGTTCGATAGGATCGTATCATTTATGGACGAGGACCCCGAGGCGGACTACCGGATTATCGTCGGGACGGATTCGCACCTGGGTCACAGGATTTGCTTTGTGACAGCGGTTATCGTCCACCGTACAGGCAAGGGTGCCCGATATTACTATCAGCGCCAGTATCACAGGAAGTTGAACAGTCTGCGCCAGAAGATCTTCTATGAAACCTCCCTGAGCCTGCAGTTGGCCGGATCCCTGGCGGGCAAACTGGCCGAAAACGGTCACGCGGAGATGAACGTCGAGATCCACCTGGATGTAGGGCAGCGCGGAAAGACGCGCGACATGATTAGAGAAGTGGTCGGCATGGTCACGGGAAGCGGGTTCGACGCCAAGATCAAGCCCGATTCCTACGCGGCTTCCAACGTCGCCGACAGGCACACCAAGTAGGTCCCCACTCCCTCCAATTCCACGGGCGTTCAAAGCCGGGGTTCAGGTTGTCCTGGTACCGCTTTGATCGAAGACGAGAGTATCCACCCTTGGGGGAGCGTCTCCGAGGAGGAAGTCCGGAAGGGCCGACTCCGCGCTCCTTACTTTTTCGATGGACGGCGTGGTTTGGGGATCCGAAGGAACGAATACGCTGCAACAATCTTCATGTGGAAGTATCGAGGTTTCGTAGCTGCCGATCTCGCGGGATCTCTGCATGATCTCTTCCTTATCAAGGCCTATCAGTGGACGGAGGACGGGTATTGTGGCCGCGTCATCCGTCGCCACGAGGTTCTCCAGGGTTTGACTGGCGACCTGTCCCAGGCTATCTCCGGTGAGCAATACCGGTATGCCCCTGCTTTGGGCCAGGGCCGAGGCCTGCCGGAGCATAATTCGGCGCATGATGGTCAGATGGAGCCTTCGGGGACAGTTCTCTCGAATGGCCGTGGCCGCTTCGGTAAAATGGCACATGTGTAAGGTGAAACCGATGCCCCAGGGTGCGAGTATCGACCCCAGTTCCTCCACTTTGCGCCGGGCCCTGGGTCCGGTGAACGGGGGGGTATGGAAGTGAATGGCCTCTACGCTCAACCCCCGTTTCATCAATTGCCACGCCGCCACGGGGCTGTCTATCCCGCCGGACATGAGGGCGAGCCCGCGGCCCGCGGAGCCTACGGGTAGGCCCCCGGGACCTCGAATCGTTCGTCCCAGGACATACGCTGCGTCGGACCGGATCTCCACCACGATGCGGATATCGGGCTCGTGAACGTCGACGCTCAGTCCCGAGACGGCGTCGAGGATGACCCCTCCCAGCCAAGTGTTTATCTCGGGGGACGTCTTGGCGTATCCCTTGTTGGCTCGCCGGGCCTCCACCTTGAACGAGGGTGATATGGCAGCGGAGGTTTCTAGGGAGGCCACGGCCTCGCGCGCCGCGGATATGGCGGCGCGCTCCATGGCAGCGTCCTCGAGTGGCGTCACCAGGGCAGGGCTCAAAGAAACCACTCCGAATACCCGGGACATGTGCGCGATGGCATCCTCGGAATCCGCGTCCGGGAGTAGGTCGACGTACAATCTGCCCTGGCGGCGATGTATTCGTGCGACGGATCCCCTCGGAGCTGCGGCCCCGAGGTTGTTCATCAATCGATTTTCGAAAAGCGCCCTGTTCTTACCCTTGAGACCGATTTCACCGTATCTGACGAGGATAGTCTCTTCCCCGGGATGGATCATGATTTTAGACCTTCTTTCAGTGTCCCGTTGTGATCCTTCTCAACGACGAGGTGAGGTCTTGCAGTTCCTCGACCAGTCTCTCGGCGTGCTCGGGGGGAGGCTCCTTCGACCAGCTGAACCTAAGGGCCGACTCGATCCTGTCATCGGCGAGTCCCATGTTGGTGAGGGTATAATTGGTGCGTCGCCGATCTCTGGAGGAGCAGGCAGCGCCGGTGGACGCATAGATGCCGCGGTCTTCCAGGGCGTGGACCAACACCTCTCCCGGTATGCCCAGGAAAGATACGTTGAGAATGTGCGGTGCGGCCCGATCCGGGCCCGCTCCCCCCGCTGGCCCGTTGACCAGGGTATCGGGAATCAATGACTCGAGCATCCCGGATAGCCCCTGGCGAAAGTCCATCGAACGCCATTTGTCGCGATCCTCGTGCAGGAGATCCAGTGCGAGGGCTGTACCATTTATGCCGGGGAGATTCTCCGTGCCGGAGCGCAGGCCCATTTCCTGGCCTCCTCCCCGGAGAAGGGGTGATATGTGTAACCCCGGTCTGACGTAGAGGATTCCGGTTCCCCGGGGCCCCTGGATCTTGTGAGAAGAGATCGTGGCGCAGTCCAATCCCAGGGACTCTATGTTCAGCGGCAGGCGCCCTATGGCCTGGGCCAGGTCGCTGTGAAATATCGGGCGAGGCTCGGGGAGTCCACGCAGTATCGATGATATCTCGATTAAGGGTTGAACGATCCCCGTCTCTCCGCTGACGGCGGCGACGGACACGAGAATGGTATCGGAATCGATGCACTGGGCAACCCTCTCGGGATCCAATCGACCCGACGAATCGGGCTTAACGGAGGTGATGCGAAAACCCTCGCGCTCCAAGGATCTGGCGGGTTCGTAGACCGAGGGGTGCTCCACTCCGGAGATGACTATACCGTCTCCGCGATGGCCGAAGGACCTGGCCACTCCTTCGATTACGGTGTTGTTGCCCTCGGTGGCGCCGGAGTTGAAATAGACTCCCCGCGGATCTACCCCCAGGTGACGGGCGACCCTCTTCCTCGCATGCTCCAGTGAGGTTTCCGCTGCGACGCCGAGTTCGTGGGGAGAGGAAGGATTCCCGTAAAGGTCCGACATGGTACGGGCTACCTCTTCGACCACGAGGACATGGGGACGGGTTGTCGCTGCGCCGTCTAGGTAAATTGGCGGGATGATGTCCCTGGCGGAAAAATGGTCGCTCATGGCCGCGCCTCCCAGCTTCACGTACCCGTATGCTATCAGATGCGTCATCGTCCTTGAAAGCATACTCCACTGTGCCCGAGGAGACGGGCCCCATCGCCGATCAAATCTTCTTTCACCACAGGCTCCTCACGATCAAGTGTAACCCGTATCCGAACAGGAAGATGGCACCGGCGAATGAGACCACGTGGCGGATGCGGTGGGCACTTGCCCGGGACTTCAGCAGCCCGAGTAGGGGACCCACCAGTAACGGCGGAGCCAGGGCGGTCCCCAGCCCGAATGCAGAGGCGGTAAGGGCTCCGTGCACGGGATTTCCGGAGGCTGTAGAGACGCTGATGACCGCGAGGAGAATGGGGCATGGCATTAGCGCCGTGAAGATGCCGGCGAAGAAGATCGTTAGTCCCGGGGGACGGATCAGCGAGGTGTGCAGCCGATGGCACAATCCGGAGTCCTCGCGGAACAGGGTGACCAGCGCGATGATGATCAGAAGTGAGCCCAACAGGACGGGTAGTGCCAGGTGCATCGTGCCATCGGACAAGACGTCGTGGAAGAATCCGCCCGCAGCCGCGGCGACACCCCCTATGAGGGCGTAGGTGGTTACACGTGCCAAGGAGTAGATGAGAACTTCGACGATGGCGCCTCGCGCTGTATCGCGCGCCATACCCACGTAGGGCACCAGTAACAGGGTGTTGTGCGCGAAGCATGGGCCCAGGCCAGTGGATACTCCAAGTATGAACCATCCCAGATAGCTAAACGGAGTGGCCTCCAAGGCGTTTCACCGCCTTTGAAGACAGAATGAACACGGTGAGGCTGGCCGCTTTGAGACTCGCAAGCATCCAGACCGTACCGCGCAAACCGAGTAGCGGGAACATCACGACTGCAATGGTGAGACCACCGAGCCATCCACCGAGTAGATCCGCGGCGTACAGCGAGCCGGCGGCGGTTCCTTCGTTTCCGGAGGTCGGGAGCATCGCGGCCGCCACCGGGAATTGGGCTCCCACGCCCGATCCCGAAACGACACCGTAGATGAGGAGAAAGGCGAAGATCGCTCCCGGGGGTGGATCGGCGCGGCCCAGGTACGCTGCGCCGTAGTAAAGCAACGGAAGGGTGAGGCAGAGTTTGGCTTCGAGAAACCCGAAAATCGGGTACCCGAGATTTCTTTCGACGATCTCATTGCCCCATCTCGCGCCCAGGTACAAGCCGGCCATGAATGCCGCCATGAGTACACCGGCCATGGTGTACACGAATCCGTACAGGGCCTGGAATACGAAAAGCACTAGGATATCGAAGGCCATGCCCGCGATTCCGCTGGTCCAAATGGAAAATAGCATCGATCGACGTAGCCCTCCTCCCTCGCCGGAGGTCAATAGTAGTGCCAACGCAAAGGCACCCAGTATGGCCGCGTAAAGGACCATCCCCCTCTCCTCGTATCTCCGGAGGAAAGAAGCCGCCCCGGGCGAGAACACTCCGCCCCAATGCTCCATGGAGTAGTATAGGGCCCGCGGGTTCAAGTCTTCGTTTGGTGCGACGGTGACACTCGTAAGGTTCTCTAGCATGAGCCCGAGCCTCGAAGGGTCGAGACGGTGGCTTAGATAAGAGTGGCTCATGAATCCCGGATCCGCATCCCTCACTTCGAGGCGATTCGCCAGGGTTTCGACGTCAAACGCGGGAGTATTCGATGAGGCGAGATAAATGTTTCTGTCACCTGGGATCACCTCGACGGAATCGAATACTGCACGGGCACTCAGGTATATGCTCGCGTTGAGGCGCAGGGTTTGGGGCGCCATTTCGGTCGGTGATCCGGGGAGGGAATATATGAGTAGACCCTCGTCGGCGGAGACCCCCCGGACCAGTTCGAAAAACTCCCGGGTGAAGAGACGATTGCTGGAGATGTTGGAGGGATCGATGAAGTTGAGGATCACCAGGTCGTACTCGTTCTCGGTTCGAGAGAGAAAGAGGCGAGCATCGCGGTTTTCGATCCGGAGCCTGGGATCCGAGATCTCCGCCGCAAGCACTTCGCAATCCATGCCCGCCAAAAACCCGGGGACCCCCGGATCCATGTCGACGTATACCAGCTCCTCGACGGGATGCTCCAGCAACGCGTGGATCATCCCCCCGAGGCCTCCGGCCAGTGCCAGGACTCGCGAGGGTTGAGGATGGCTCGCGGCCCCCAGGTGTGCAAAGTCTTGCACCATGGCCAAGTCGGGGTTGGGCGCCGTAACCAGGGGAGATCCATCGTAGTAGACGGTGCTTTCTCCCCTGTATCGAACCTCGGTCACGTTCCCGTAGGGTGTGTCGATATAGGTGGTTCCGTCCGCCCCGGGCCACCGGAGATCCAGGGACAGGTCCCGGAAATCCCCCGCGAATCGCGGGCTCCAGATCGCGCACACCACGGCCGCGATGATACTCAGTGAAAAAAGCATTCGCCGAAAACGGGTTGGCGCAGCTCGTCGGAGTAGGAAGGATCCCACTCCGACGTGTGAAGCGGCCAGGATCACTGCCAGCTGTGTCGCGTCGAATCGAAACCAGAGTCCCGCGGTGATCAAGACGCCCCCGACGAGGGTTCCGAGCGTCTCGAATAGATACGCCCGGCCGGTGGCTCCTCGGATCCCCGCGCTCGAGATCAGCTGAACGGCCAGGGGAAAGGTGGCCCCGTGCAGCAGTCCAGATGGTGCCAGGAGCAAAGAGGAGGCCATCGTAAGCCCCCACATCCCCATTTCCTGGGCGGACAGGACGCCGAAGGCCAACCTGGGGAACGGGGTGATGATTATCATGGTCGGTATAAGGATGCAGCCAAATAGGATCAATGCCGCGCCGAGGCCCGGGAGCAGGAGATCTTCGCGGTTCAGTCGACCTCCCAGGTAGGCTCCCAGGGCCTCGAGCATGAGCCAATTGGCCAGGACGATACCCATCACCAACTCGTTGCCCCCGGAGGCGACGACGAATTCCCGGAGCATCAGGACTTGGGCCACGATTCCACCCGCGCCGATGAGGGCGATGATGAATCCCAGGGGATCGCGGGGAGCGGGCTTCATCACGGTTGCCATATCCCGGGGATCTCGCGGCCACAGTTCGAACAATGCCCGTCGTCGAGGTGGACTTCGTTGACGGTGAAGTGGTGCCTTTCTATCAGTGGCGAATCGCACTCGGGGCAGAAGGTCGAGTTCCTTTCGTGTCCGGGCACATTACCTATGACCACGAATTGCAGTCCTTCCTCCTTCGCGATTTCATAGGCCATCTCCAACGTATCGACCGGGGTAGCCGGAAGCGTAGGGAGCCGATAGGCGGGAGAAAAGCGGTTGAAGTGCAGCGGAATATCGGTGCCGAGGTTTGTCGCTATCCAGCGGCACATCTGCCTGATTTGCTCGGGGTCGTCATTCAACGTCGGAATGACGAGGTTGACGATCTCCAACCATACTCCCTCTTGCCGGATTATCTCGAGGGTATCCAGTACAGGCTCCAAACGACCCTCGGTAACATCGCGGTAGAAGTCTTCGTCGAAGGCCTTGAGGTCAATGGTGACTGCGTCGGTGTACTCCAGCAGGGCCCGGAGGGGTTCGGGACTCATGGATCCGTTCGAGTGAAAGATCACGTTGATGCCGGCTTCTTGGGCCAGCTTCGCTGTATCGTAAGCGTATTCGTAGAATGAGGTCGGTTCGTTATAGGTGAAGGAAATGGTGGGGATCCCGCGGCGCTGGGCTTCCTCCACCAGGTCGGCGGGACTGCGCTCGAATGTTCGTCCGACGGTTTCTACGTCACGTTGAGATAGAGGCCAGTTGTGGCAAAATCTGCAGTGGAAGTTGCAGCCTGCCGTCCCGATACAGAGTATCTGGCTTCCCGGCAGGAAGTGATGCTGTGGTTCCTTTTCCACCGGGTCAACCTGGATCGCCGAAGGTTTACCGTATACGATGTTGTACAGAGTGCCGTCGATATTCTTCCGGTTTCGGCAATACCCGAGGTCGCCCTCCGCTACGATGCAGCGGCGAAAACATATTCCGCACTCGACGGTGTCGTTCCCGATGTTTCGGTAGTACATCGTTTCGCGGAAGACTATGGAGTCCTCGGCATCTTCGGGTGGTTTTTCCAAGGTGACGTAGATCACCGCCGCGGCGACGAGCAGTAGACAGATTATCGTGACCAGTCTTCGGTCGATGCTCACGGCATTCGCCTCCGTTCCCCAGGGCCAGAGAACACGGTGAAGTCGTGTGGAAGATTAACCGATAAGTGCCGGGATTTGCGAGTCCCCCAAAATTCGTCGGTGAACGACCTATTCTACGACCGGGAAACGGAGTCCTCGTTGGAGAATAGGTGTCGGGGATCGGAGTATTCGTGGGAGTATTTTTCATAAAGGGGGATTCATCTTGACCAGAGGGAGTAACTCGGGCGGCGGAGACCTGGATCGTCAATTGGCATCGTACAGGAATGAGTTTCCGGTGCTGCAGAACAAGCTTTATCTCAACAGTTGCTCGTTGGGCGCGATTCCCCATAGGGCTCTCGATGCGCTTGACGAGTTCGGCGGGGACTGGGCCTCGGAGGGAACCGTGGCCTGGGAAAAATGGATGAAGAAGTCGGATCTGTTGCGTAGACGATTGGCGGATCTCCTCGGAGTTTCTCCGCGAACCATATGCCTGCAGCCCAACGTGTCGGCGGCTCTGGCATCTATCGCATCAGTAATGGACTTCCAAAGCCGATCCCAGGTGGTGTCATCGACCCTGGAATTCCCAACCGTGCTCTATCAATGGCAGACTCGCGAAGGTATCGACTTGCGCCTCGCGGACAGTCCCGACGGAATAGGGGTGCCTCGGGAGTCATACGTGGATCTCATCGGACCTGATACCGCCCTGGTACCGATTTCCCACGTGCTATACGGCACGGGGGCCATCCAGGATGTTCGCGGGATAACCGCGCATGCTCACGAGGAGGGAGCGCGGGTACTCTTGGACACGTACCATTCCGCCGGTGTGATGCCTGTGGATCTCGCCCGGCTGGAGGTCGATTTCGCCGTCGGTGGTGTCCTGAAGTGGCTTTGCGGAGGGCCGGGTTGCGCCTTCTTGTACGTCCGGGAAGATCTGCTGGATGAGTTAAATCCCGCGGGTATTGGCTGGTTCGCCCATGCCGATCAATTCGCCTTCTCGCCCGAGTTCGAGCCGTCGGAGGATGCGACCAAGTTCTCTTTCGGTACTCCCGCCGTGGGACCGATTTACACGGCACTGGCCAGCCTGGAGATATTCGAAGAGATCGGGATGGATCAGATCAGGGAGAAGAATGTGGCCTTGATCGACCGACTGGTGGAAGGTGCCCGAGATCTCGGGCTCGACATGTATTCGCCCGAGGACCCCGATCGCCGAGGAGGAGCAGTATTCATCGGTGTCGATAACCCCCACGAAGTCCTCGCCAGGTTGGTTGAAGCCGAAGTTGTCGTGGATGTTAGGGGAGGGAAGGTTCGCGTCTCCCCGCATTTCTACAATACCCGCGAGGAAATCGATGCTTTTCTCGATCTCCTCGCCTGAGAGAGGGCCCGCACCGTTCTTCGAGCGGTGCGAGCCCTCGGGTCCTCAGCCCCAGGGGTGGGCGATCGGGTTGATGATGGCCTCGTTTACCACGAACTCCGGCGGAGTCGTGGCGAGATATCCGACCAGCCTCGCGACTTCTCCGGGGTCCATTATTTCGCGTCGGGGCTTGGCTCCAACGGGTGCGCCTCTCCACCCCGTATCCATGGATCCCGGGTAGAGCGCGGTGGCCCGCACGTTGTGCTCGCTGCCGGATGCGGCTATTGCGGCGGTCAATCCCTCTAGCCCGAACTTTGAACTTGCGTATCCCGGACTTCCGCCACCCCTCTTGCCGGCGCCGCCGGAGACGTTGATTACATATCCCGCTTCACCCGCGATGAGGAGATTCCAAAGGGCCCGGGTTAGATAGAAGGCTCCGGACAAGTTGACGCCCATGACCTGATTCCAGTCTTCGAACGCGGTCTCGGGAACGCTGCGCGGGGCCGGGATCCCGGCATTGTTCACCAGGAAATCGCACCGCCCATATCGTTGGCCGATTTCCGCCGCCGTGCGTTCGACGACCGATACATCCGTGATGTCACATGGGAATCCCTCCGCGGCGAATCCTCGCGAGCGAATATCTTCCGCTACGGCCTCGAGATCATCGGCACTCCTTGCGATTAGTATTGCCCGAGCCCCGCGCGAGGCCAACTCGAGGGCGATCTCTCTTCCGAGGCCTCGGCTGGCACCGCTTACGACGGCGACTTTTCCTTCGAGCATCCCGTTCATAGTTAGACCTCCCAAAGGTTGGCGGGGAGGACGAACTCCTCCCCGCCAACGCATGCGAACTATTTGGCTCTAGGCTAGCGGTTCGTACCCGGAGGCCCGACCAGCATCACCCGGGCGACGTCGTCGGATCCCATGAGCAGTTTGACGTAATCTCCTCGGGCGAAGTCGCCCGTCGGTCCACCGGTCAGGTGCCCGTCGTCATAGTAGTATCGTAGACCTCCGATGATCACGTAATGACCATCGTCATCTTCTCCGATTTCCAGGATGTACCCGGCAATTATATTGTCGGCTATCACCTGCATGCTGTGCAGGTGGACGTCGAGTCCACCGGCTTCATCATCATCCGCCGCCCTGATCGTTGCGATCAGGTAGGCATTTAGGTTGTCGTATAATTCCGTCTCTATGCGGGACAGACCAACCAGTTGACCGTCCACCGTGATTTCGGTGCGGTCCGTGACCAGGAACGTGAAACCCTTGCCCTCGGAATCCAGAAAGCTGACTTGGCCCCCGCGTTCCTCGCCGTAGGCGGGCGTAATCCCCGTCAAGACCACGTCGACGTGAGTATCTCGGTATGCGTCAATTCGCTCCACCCGGCCGTTTTCGTCCAGCGCGAGGCGAAGATCGTCCCCCGCGAGCAGAAGATCTTGCAGATCCTCGAAATTCCGGATGCCATCGTCGCCCCTCTTGCGCGGATCCCCGCCGTTTACTGCGACCAGGAGTTCATCGGTGGATACCGGTGTCAATGCTCGGCCATCTGCGAGCAGGATGAGGTCATCCTCGGTCCACTCAACGAATACATCTTCAATCCTGTACCGGTCATCCGCCGTTATGTAAGCGACCTCGCCG
>SLGS01000059.1 GCA_007136565.1 Clostridia bacterium
ATCTCCCAGGGCACGACCCTGAACACCGCGGCCAGGCTGTTGCGCTGGCGCATCACGTTACCCCTGAAGCGGCTGACGCCGGGTATGGAGTAGGAAAAGTCCAGTTCTAGGTCCCGCTCCAATTCCTCGTAATGATGGTCCTCCAGGAGCGGTGCGAGGAGATCGGTCATGTCGTCGACCTCCACGATGGGGTAATCCTCCAGCGCCAACAGCTCCCCGTAAAGCCTCACCATCGGCGGCAATCCCGGTGCCAGGTGAAGGTCAGAGCCGTTCATTTCCACTGTTTCTCGAAGTATCTCTTTGATATCCATCAAATCACCACCCTCATCACTTCCTCGAGGGACGTGATGCCCTCGCGTACTTTGGCCAGTCCGTCCTGTCTCAGTGTAACCATTCCCTCTTCTATGGCCTTTCGCCTTATGTCGCCGGCGGAACGCCTCTCCAAGGTCAGTTTTTGAATATCCTCGCTGACGATGAGTAACTCGAAGATGCCGATTCGTCCGCTGTAACCCGTCCCCGCGCACCGGAGACATCCGCCGGGATGGGGGCGGTGGAGTTCGATACTCTCCTCTCCCTCCTCCAGGGGGAAATCGGGGATCTTCTCGGCGTGCTCGCGATCCAGGTGATAGGATTCCTTGCAATGGGGACAGAGGACCCGGGCCAATCTCTGGGCCAAAACGCAGGCCAGGGAAGAGGCCGTGAGATAGGGCTCCACCTCCATCTCCGTCAATCGACTTACGGCACCCGAGGCGTCGTTGGTATGGAGGGTCGCGAATACGAGGTGCCCCGTCAGGGCCGACTCGATGGCGATGCGGGCGGTCTCCGAATCACGGATCTCGCCCACCATGATGATGTCCGGATCGCATCGAAGTATGGATCTCAGCCCCGAGGCGAAGGTCAGCCCGGCCCGGGGGTTGATCTGGATCTGGCTGATCTCTTCCATCCTTCGTTCCACCGGATCCTCGACGGTTATGACGTTCTTCTCGGTACGATCCACCGTGGCCAGGCTGGCGTACAGCGTGGTGCTCTTACCGCTTCCCGTCGGACCCGTGACCAGGATGAAGCCGTAGGGCAGGTCGACCGAGGCCTGGTATTTCTCCAGGACCTTGGGTGTCACACCCAGTTCCTCCAAGGTTATCATCCGCGCGGATCTGTCCAAGAGTCGGAGGGTAAGTCGTTCCCCGAAGGTGGCGGGAAGGGAGGCGACGCGAACGTCTATGGTCCGCCCTTCGATGCGGAGAGTCATACGGCCGTCTTGCGGGATCCGGCGCTCGGCTATATCCATCCCGGACATGACCTTGATGCGAGAAACCAGTGACGCGTGCATGCGTCTCGGCGGTTGCATTATATCGTGCATGACGCCGTCGATGCGGAAGCGGATGCGGAGGTATTTCTCGTGCATCTCTATGTGGACATCGCTGGCGTTGGAGGAAACCGCCTGGGAGAGAATCATGTTGGCCAGCTGAACAGCGGGGCGCTCGGACGCCTCCTCCATGGGATCGATGTCGTCGGAGGTGTCCAGTTCTTCCTCCTCGGCCTGCTCGACTCCGACGCTCTCGTGGGAGTATCGGCGTATGGCGGCCTCGAGCTCGTTGTCCACCACCACCACGGGTTCGACCTCGAACCCGGTGAGGATGCGGAGATCGTCGAGGGCGAGAATATCCGTGGGATGCTTCATGGCTACGCGGAGCCGATCGCCCTCGAAGGCCACCGGCAGAGCATTGTACCGGCGGGCATCCTCCGGGGTGACGGTGGACATGGCCGCGGGATCGGGGCTAAATTCCTCGAGGCTCAAGAAATCCACCCCGGCCTGCTCAGCGACCACCCGCGCGATATCACTTTCGCTGCAGTACCCCAACTCGATGAGTATCTTTCCGATGAGGCCTCGCTCGTTCTTGCGAAATCCCTGGTTGGCCAGGGCTTCCTGGAGCTGTTCCTCGGTTATCACGCCGTTTTTGACCAGCCGATCCCCGAGGAAGTCTCGGGGTTGACGGTTTCTCGCTCTGGGGCGCTCGTTATCCCTCTCCACCATTACATCCTCCCATGTGGTCACATATGGTCGAACAGCGGGTTTCTACCATCACACTTCGGTCCTACGCTATTCAATATGCCCGAGGTCGGTTCCTTCAAAGCCGTCGGAAGCCGGATCGGAAGGTATCATCGGCACCGGGATGGAATAGGTCGATGATACCGACCCACTTGGAGGCGACCCGCTTGCAAACCATCCAAATCATCTTCGTGGCCCTTTTCGGCAGCGTCCTCGGAAGCTTCACCAATGTACTGATTTCCCGTTTACCGGAAGAAGAAACCATAACGGGCAGGAGCCGCTGCCCCGAGTGCGGGCAGGTCCTCGGGGTTTTCGACCTGATCCCGATACTTAGTTACCTGCTGCTTCGGGGCCGATGCCGTTACTGCGGACTCACCATTCCCGCCAGATATCCGATGGTGGAAGTCCTATCCGCCCTGGTCCTCCTCTCCGCCTACTGGCGCTTCGGCCCGGATATTTCGTCCATGATCGTATCTGGAGTGTACGTTGTGTTCGCGGTGGCGATCTTCTTCATAGACTTCCAGCACGCCATAGTACCCAACAGTCTGACGTACCCCGTCGGGCTCATGGCCCTGGGGCTCGCAGTATTCGGACACGCGATGGCACCACCTTTGACCTCGGCGCTGCTCGGAGCGTTTATTGGAGGTGGCGTTTTCCTCCTGATGTTCGTTCTAACGAGGGGCACCGGGATGGGGATGGGTGATGTGAAACTGGTATTCGTGATGGGTCTGGCCCTGGGCCCACTTCAGATTCTGCCGGCGGTGTTGATGGCCGCACTCCTGGCCCTGGCCTTCTACGGGGTGGTCGCGTTCCTCTACAAGAGGAATATCGATGATTTGGAGAGTTTCGAACTAACGATGGATGATGAAGAGGAGC
>SLGS01000099.1 GCA_007136565.1 Clostridia bacterium
CAGGAACTCAATCTCCCGAGAGCCCACCTCGTCGACCTCGGCGTGCCTGACGGCGTTTCCTATGAGGGATCTCCGCAATCGGTCCAAGGAGAAATCCCTGGCTCGAACCTGGGCGGGTTCTTCGGGTATGATCACCGAACGCCCGGGAACGCTGTCGGCGGGATCTCCCCGCCTCACCTCGATACCATTATCCTTGGCGAAGGTCAGTTGCGCGGTGGGATGCTTACCCGCCCCCGTGTACTCGCTCTCTTGGACCACGATAACCTCGGCGCTGTCCATCTCGCGCGCGAGATCCATGGCTGCGGCCAGGGCGGTGTTCCCGGCGGGTCCCCGTTCCAACCCGTCCAGCACGGCCAGGAGCTCGGTGGCGTAGAATACCTCGCCCTGGTGGACGAGAACGTATCTCTCCATGTAACGGAGGGGACGCGCTGCGTTGCGGGGGACGTCGGCCCTATCCGGCCAGGTAGCAAAGGGAATCCCGAATCCCGTATGCCCCGTGGTGAAGGATTTTCGATTGAAGTCCGAGTCACCCGCCATGTGTAACCCGGATATGTCCACGCTGGCCGCTATCACGCGCGTATCGTGGCAACCGGCGTCGCGCAAACCGCGGGTGGTACCGGTGATGTTGCCCCCGCCCGCGTGCGTGACCACAACGGCGTCCGGATCCCGACCGCACTGCGCGCGGACGTCTTCGGCGATCTCGTGCCCCAGGGATTCGATGCCGGCTATACCATAGGGTGTGTAAAGGGATGCGTTGAAGAAACCGGTATCCTCCAGGAGCAACAACATGTAATAGAAGAGCTCGGGACCCACAGTCATCTGGTGGACCTCGGCGCCGTACGCCTCGCACTTGCGGCCCTTCTCCACGACTTCGGGCTGGCCGATCATCCGGCTGTCGAAGACCTCTTGGACTATTATGCAATCCAGGCCCCGCATGGCCGCCTGCGAGGCGAGCGCGGCCCCGTAGTTGCCGCTGGTGGCGGCGATGACCCCGGAGTATCCCTGCTCTTTGGCCCGGTGAACGCTGAGCGCCGCGCGGCGAGCCTTGAAGCTCCCCGAGGGATTGGCCGCCTCGTCCTTGAGAAATATGCGCGCCCCCTTGCCGGGAGGGGCCGTGGCGCGGACCAGGCGGGTGATATTCCGAAGCTCGATGGTGGGAGTACCCCCCACTCCCATATCCCGCTGTATCCTGCGGGTATCATCGATGGAGTAACCCACTTCCTTCATCATCGCCTCGTAGTCGAAGGCCATGGGGCCCCTTTCGAAGCGGGAGTAATCCAGCCCCAGGGCACCCCGGATGATATCACCCCTACGCGCCATGACGGAGCGATAGTCCCTGGCAGTACTCATGATTCCTCCCTCCCCGAGATCATATCGCGGGCCTCTATTCCGGCCGCGGTCAATTCCTTTATGGGGCCGCCGAAGTCATGTCCGTGCCGCGGTTCCACGACCACCAACCGGCCCACGATGCGTCGACCGATCACCGTCTCGATCTCGATTTCATCGCCGGTTCCCCCCTCGGACAGGGCGAACCCCTTTATCCTCGCGGTCATGGGCAACGCTGCCGTGTCATCGGGAACGCCGGGAGCCCTAGACCCCGCCTCCAGTATCGTCTTTTCGATCTGCACCCAATCTCCGATGCGGGCGATATCCTCGACCAATTCAATCAGCCTCCCAAGCCCCGGGGGATCCGGGATCCCTCAATACCTTCAATATCTCGCGGGCATCGCCGGCGAGGTTCCTCGGTACGGGCAGATCCGCCATGGTGACGAGCCCGGACGAAGCTGCGACCACGCCGGGTATCGAGTTTACGGTTACCGCGATGGTCCCCAGGCCCCCCGGTATTTCCGGCTTGATCTCCATGGATATGCCGGGTTCACCCCTGATCTCGATGAAATCCCCCGTATCCACATCGGCGGCGGAGGGCTGAACCTGCTGGGGATGCTCGAGGGTGATCACCTTCCTGTCGCCGATGAATCCTCGAGCCCTGTGGTTGCACCCCGCAACCCGCCCGGCGGGTACCCGTATGTGCTCTCCGGTGCGTTCCTGCGCCGCCACGATGGGCTCTCGATCCTGCTCTATCCCATCGAGTTTCCAACCCAATGCCCGGGCGATCATCGCCATGGACTCGGGGAAACCGACGTGTCCGACTATAGTGCCATCTTCGATGCCCGCGGCGAACTCCTCGGGCGTCGTCCCAACGCCCTGCGTCTTCATCACCGTCGGGCCGAAGGGAGAGAGATCGTTGACGCGGCGGGCGTGGATGCTCTCCACCTCGATGCACGCCCCGGTGAGGGCGATGACGAGGGTGTCGAGGATGAAGCCGGGATTCACACCGGTCCCAAGCACCGTCTTATTCGCCTTCCTCGCCAGCAAGTTGATCTCCGAGGCCGCCTTCGGGTCCGCCATACTCGGGTACGCCATCTCCTCGGCGATGCTAATGCAATCCATCCCGAGTTCCAGCACAACTTCGATTTGAGGTTTGACATCGGATACGAAGGAAGAGGTGGCCACGATGCAAACGTCGGCGGCTCCCTCGCCCACCTCATCCATGCTGGCGACCACGGTGAGATCGGAGTCCTCGATGCCCGCCACATCTCTAAGCGACCGCCCCACCTTTTGCGGATCCGAATCGACCACCCCCACGAGCCTGATGCCTTTTCGGTGGGACAAGACCCTCGCCATCCCGGACCCCATCGCCCCCAGCCCCCAGAGCGCAACTCTTATGTCATCCAAGTCTCTTTACCCCCCTCAAGTCCCCGGGGAAATGAGTCACCATCAACGCGCGGTCCCCCCGGGAGAGCGCCCACGTCGTTATGCACCGGGTGTATAGATTCGCCGGCGCGCGGCCGCGCCCCTCCCGAATCGCCGAATTCGGGCCGGGGATCCGGGGGATTTGCCG
>SLGS01000141.1 GCA_007136565.1 Clostridia bacterium
ATGCCTGCCCAGGGACGTACCGAGCAAAATCGGTGTTAAGGGCTCGGTGACGCCAGAGTCTGGCTTCTCGCAGAGAGTATCATGATCCGCGGAATCACTTACCGTATCGTGATCTGCAACCTCTCCAGTAAAGGCGGACCGTTGGTCGCCTGCAAATGCTTCTTTCTTCACTCCGCCCTCGTCACTAGCGAACTGTCCCCGGGTCGAATCCCTCGGACGCAAAAGATTTCTTAGTCCCGTCGCTACCCGGGCCAGATTGTCCGTCTCACTCACCCCGGGCCAGTGGTCGATATTGAGCCTCAACCATGCTCCTTCCCACGTCTTCCGCGGTTCCAGTTCCGGTCCGCCGCGAAGACCCTTTTCCGTTGAGACCAGGAGTGTCTCGATCTCTAGCGGCTCATGCCGGAATCGGCCGTTGAGTACTGCATCATATACTACACTCTCCTTCTGTTCCCACCCAGATGCATCTACCGAGTCTGGGCCAGGGGACGACGCGCGTAATCCAAATCGCAAGAGTCTAAGGAGGGCAAGCCTCTCTGGCATGGATGAATCCGACTTGGCCAGATCTAGAAGAGAGCGGAATGCCTCTATCGATGATCGTGCCTGCCGCAGCGCATCACTACTGGCCGACTGTGAAAACGTTCCACTTACGAACTTGGACTCCACGGCACAGGCGGAGATTGCAACGCCTGCTTCACCTCGCATGCCTATGCGGACGTAGAGGAGGTCGGCACGAAGATTCCTTCCCTGGTGCTCATAGGCGCCGAAGAAGGATCCAAAGGAATCGACCGGCACGACGAAGATGATATCATCCTGTTCGCGGCTGCTATCGACACCGGTACGCAACAACATCCTGGCCGCCCCGACAAGTCCAATCACGCCCAGCGCATGCCGCCCAGATCTTAAAGACTCCCCTCCGATCGCTATGCCTATACGACCAAGGTCATTGATCATTCCCACGGCGAATTCCGTGTCGCCGAAGATACCATTGACTACCGTCGGGAACCCCCGGGGAATCCTGGATATGATGTAATAGGAGCCACCACGGCCTGCTAGATCAACGGAATAGTCCCAGACCACGCGCCCGGGTTGATCCTCCGAGTCACGGGATAGGCGCGCGTACTCTACCAGCATCCCCGGATCAATATCTTCACCCGGGAGTACTACCCAGGAAGCTCCCTCGTCCCTCGGCAGGTCGAGCTTCCGACCTACAGCAAGATTCCCACCGAGTTGCTCTCGGACTACGCCAAGTGCGAATTTGTAAGCCTCTCCTAAGCACTGTACGTCTCGCCGATCCCGGGAAAGATTCGGCTCGAGCTCGGTGGCCATGCTTCGCGGCAACTGGTCCTGTCCTTGGACGAGCCGCAAGATGGGTTCATGAAACACGGCCTGCAGGCCGACCCCGCGCGGAACTGGCTTGGGCTCCCTGTCTAAGTCATTTGCATCCAATCCGATACTCGGTGATGCTAGGTATATGTCCGGGCGTAAGTCCTCGAGATGATCGCGCCGACAGCGGTTGCGATCGTGGACGAGCAAAGGTGGTTTGAGCCATTGCGCATCTTCCGGAAGGATATCCGGCCTTTCATTGAACCACAACCGTATACCTCCTTCCAGCGCGGCACCATAGGAATTATCATGGCAACCGTGAAGAAATCCAGTCGCAGACGCGACCACCTCCTCGGGTGAGTAGCCGCTCGACACTTCCATGCTAAGCATCCGTCGGGAGGGATGTGCCCTGATGTAAGCATTTATGCACGAGGGAACAAGGTCTCTGGTGTTCGTAACGCGGACACCGGTTGAAAGACCCAACGAGTGCTCGAGTTGCAAGCCAATACTTTCCAACGTAGTGTGGTGCATTACATCGGCCTTGTACGCAAGATGCCACCCCGGATCCGAGGTCGGGCTTGCGTAAAGCGGGGCAGGGCTCGTTCCACTGGACGCCAATCCCCTTATCCAACGGAACCCCGGGATATTTCGAAGCAAGTTTACTAGGCTGGGAAAGTGATCACGCCCTCCATCGTCCCGCGCTTTGATTGCACGTTGATATAGGGCGGCCGAAACCATGAACCTGGTTGACAGGACCAGGGGGTGCCACGGGCCAAGTAGTACTAGGGCGCCACCGAGCCCATTGTCCGACCAGTGGACGAGGCAGTCAACGTAATGGAGGCAGAATGCTTGTGGCCAGCCGATCGACTCCTCGCGATCGAGGTATTCCATTATATCTACATAGGATTCGAGGTAAGCTCGCAGCGCCGGTTCTCGCTCGTCGTAGGCCCCGTCCACGAATACCGGATCCACCGCGTATAATGGATGCCCGGTTGAGATGTCGTTCTCGCGCTGATGCTCGCGCACGAGTCTAAGCCAATGTTGGCGACGAGACGCGTACTTGCCGAGCAGATCTTCGGCTTCGGACGGGAGGGAAATGTCAAAAAAACGTCTCGGGTCAACGTTACCCACGGCACGCAGATACTTTCCCACGGTATCGATTTGTTCTTCACGAGAACCGAGCATATTCATTAACAACGGCTTCCAGCCATCGTCTTCTTGCATAGCAATACTGATGAAACCGCGATAACGCGCAGCATCGTCCAAGTTACCGAGGCGCGGATAAGGGTCGCGTACCTCGCCCGAGTACCGCTGGACGATGTCGTTGACCCTTGTTCGGACATTGCGGGCAAGTTGCGACGCCAGTTCATCTTGGAGAGTAAACTCCCCGTCATCGACGTCGGATGCCTCGAGTGACAAAGTGAGCACGCGCGACCCAAAAGTACAATCGCAGATTATTTGCCCGGTTGGAACCACGTTAGGTGCCAATCTCTCGCTTGATCGCCAGACACGATCAAGACCATTGACGGGAACCAAATTGATCTCATTTCCTGCTCCGTCGCACACTTGCGGCAAGGACTCGCTGTGGCTCACCAAGAACAAGTGAACCGGGGTATCAACCTCCACCTTCTCTTCAGCCCGTTCCCCGTCCTCGTCCTCCTCTTCGGCGTCAACCACCCTAAACCCGGCATCGGGGATTACGACCATTGCCGCCCGCCTGTGATCCACCAGGTGAATACCGAGCCTCTCATCCGCATACACATTATTGTTAACTCGACAAACAATCCTGATGGGAATCCGCGAACGAAACCTCCCAGAAAACTGCCGGGTATCGAGCGAGATGGGCACGGTACCCCCTGCTTCATCAAGGGCAATTGCTTCCAGCGGCTTGTTTCGATGCAGGACAACTAGCTCGAGTTGATCAGGAATCTCGCCTGCGTTCTGGACACGGTAATCCACGGACAAGCACAAGGGGGTACCCGAGTGTACGACAGCCTCCCTGCCTTCCTCGTCGGCAAGAACCGGTCCGCTGACGACTTGATAAGACAAGTGTACTTGGTCACGAAGACTACGGAGATCGAATAGACTCTTCAGCCGGTCTATGGTGAGGATTCTCCACCGGTCGATTGCCTGTTCGTCATGACCCCAGCACTCAGAGAAGGCCAAGAATTGGCTGTCAGTGAGCTTGCTTGAGCCCAGCGCGTCCAGGAAATGTTCCAGCGCCGAGCGAATCGCGTCCTCTTGTTGGCTGTCCTCCGCGATCTCCTTCACCCGGGTCCCTAGGATATAATCCCTGGTATAATCACCCCCGTTCCAGCGCTTCACGATGTCGGTGCAGTCACGATCGCGATCACGCGCGAGGGATCGAGCGTCGGCTAGCGATGTATCTCGGGAATCCCGTGGAACACCGGTGTGGAATAATAGGCACTCCCGGACATCCTCTATCTCATCACAAGATGTGGGGTCGAAGGTGCCGAGAAATCGCTCCAACAAAAGATGGCCACGTGAAGGAAGTGGCCGGGTCGCATCAACGAGTTCATTGACCACGAATTCCCTGATCCAGTCCCGGCATTCCCCGGATATTCCCCAGGAATCCATGAGCCGTTCGATACCGGGACCTTGGAATCGGAAGGCTTCTTTCCCATCATCCACCCATGGCCATTCCTCGGAGAACGCCGGGGACCTGATCGCCCCCCCCGAGCCCCGGATTGAGTCATGCACGTGGGCAAGTTCGCCGGGAGCGGTGACGGCCACGAAAGAACCGATTCTCTTGCTAGTAAGTCCCAGCGGGCGAATCAAGCTCAGGTCTTCATCCGGCTCTTGGTCATCGCCTATGACGAGGTACGAATGGATTCCAGACTCCACGAGCCGGGAGTGGATTTCTCGCGCAATTCTCTCTGTAAGGCCTGGAATCACCAGTCTCACGGTTCTTCCACTGGAACGCAATCCTTCCAAGTGCTCGGCCACCATTTCCGCAATAACCACGGAAATTACAAGTGGTTCTTCTCGTGATACCATCGATTGACCACGCTCCTAACGGCAGTCGGATAATGTGAGACACCCGATCATGTTTGCCGGATGTGTGCTATCGAGGCCCTTGCTATCATTCCCAAATCTTGCGGCGAAGGGTACTCGATAAGTGCAGTGCTTAGCCGATTCTCAGTACGGGTGAGAGATGGCTACGCTGCTGCCGGCATCCGGGCTACCGCGGAGAAGTCCAAGGGCGGTTAGGTCCTCGATCAACCGAGGCCTTGCGCCTACGGCGTCCCGGAAGTCTATTCCGTAATCGGCGAAGTGGGCTTCAACATCGGCAAGAACGAACCTCCCTCTTTCCCGGGCTGAACCAGCGAATTTCTTCTTTGCTGCCAAGTGCGTCATCGTCTTCAAGAGCATCTGGCCCGGGAATACGCGGAGCCCACGCGCAGCACCACGGCCCACGGGTCGGAGGAGGTATCCACCAGATTCATCCCCCAAGTCGTCTCGATACATAACCCGGAGGAACTCGTCGATATTCTTGCCCTGCCCACGTTTTCTGGGGCTCTTCCAAGCGAGATGCTTCTCGGCCTCCCGTACGAGGTAATTGCGCAGGGGAAGTCCATCGCCGGTATCATCTAGAACTGCTCGAATGGCATCGGAATTCTCGCGACAAAGGCTCGATAGTTGGACCAGGCTAAGTCGGTCAGCGGATCCGCCCTTGACGCAGAGACTCTTGCCAAGCAGGAGCTGTTCGCAAGTAGCATCGACGGCATACAAGAGCACGTTGAGCTCAACCCTATGGCGGATGTATTCTTCAACTTGCTCGAAGACTTCCCTGGTTGGTGTTATGGTGGGTCTCATTAGCTGCTCGTGACGCCCTGAAATCGAACGTTCAACGCGCTCCTGGTCGGGCATAGTGCCCTCGTCAATTGCGTCGACGAGAAGGTCTAGAACCATCGAGGTGAGGCGCATCTGCGCGAGGGCGTAGACCGGGAGCGAAAACCGCAGGAATGTCATGAGAAGCGACAACCATTGCATCCGCGGTAATTCTCCCTCTAGCTCGCATAACGCGCAGAGGTCGTCGCAAATGCGAGAAGCAAATCGGTCGCTGTCAAGCCGCATTACTTTGTCCGAATAACCCGTTGCATCGAGAAGCTTGTCCCAAGCCAAATCCCGGTCCATCTCGGTGGGTGCTCCATCCGCCAGTGCGGCCGATAAGATGTCTGACCCCTGCAGACCATAAACCTCAACTGCGCGACGCCCAATGAATGCCTCAACGAGCAACCGAAGGATCCTGTCCTGTTCTTCCTTCTTTGCCTTCACGTCCGGACCGCGGTGCCACAAGTGCTGTGCCACAATACCCGAGAACAGGATCTCCTTTACTATCCGCTCCCGGTTCTTCCCAAACCAACCATTGCGTGCTAATGCGGGATAAGCTGGACCGTAGTACCGGTTCACCCTAGAATTCCTTGTCTTCTTGCGCCTGCCTTGAAGTGCATAAAGCACGGCCTTTTCTCCTTTAGTATAAGGGAGTCTCCCAGCATCTCCCGGGTCGGCCTCAGGATCAAGTGGATTGTTCCTACCGGACTCGTAGTGCGTTTCATAGAACACCTCTCGGAACAGTTCCAGCAGCAATTCCTCTGGTGCAGATCTCATTCCGACCGTCGGTAAGAATGCAAAACTCTTCCTGATTAGTGAGTGCATCCTGGGCTCATTCGAGGTACGCGGATACTCTAGTCTAGGCATCTTCAATCAACACATCCCCACCTGCTATGCGCTTCAAGCGAAAACGTTGGTCCTCGGCGGGTGAAATGACCAGCTCCACGTCCCCTCCTGAAAACGCGTATCCGCCCTTTGCCGCAGACCGTACACGCGCATCGACTATCCCGGATAATAGCCGCGGAGGGAAACAACGCCTGTCCAAGCCTGCTTCTACCGATTTCGATAACCAGGCGAACGTGGACGCAGCCAAGGTAGATTCTTCATCCTTTCCATCGCCGAACTGTATCGAGAGCGTGAGTGATTCGGATCCGTTGCTTGGAGACATCTGAGGGTCGAGATTCTGCACTACCCAATTGCCGGTCAATAACACGGTGTCACTTAACTCCACCGCTAGCTGTTCGGTATGCTCTGACTCGAGACGCATTAGCATCTCGAGTTTGTCGCTAAGCTCACTTAACGCCCGCTTGTCAGCCGAAGTGCGTTCCCATATCGCCAGCATTGTTACTTCCAGCAAGTGGATGAACTCGTCCAGCTGATGACTCCACGCGCTCTTCCCTTGTACGAGCGCCCCATGGTATAGCGTGAAACTACTGGTCCATCTCCTCATTGGCCAGTACAAGTCCGATGCTTCGTGCGAAGGAAGGATTTCGATGGCAGATTCTACTTCCCTCCAGATGCTTAGACATCTTTCTTCTATCTCCGAGAAAAACCTCGCCTGTTCCCCCTCTTGGTTGGGGATATCCGCTTCCCATGACTCGAGAAAATCGCTGGGGAGGGAATCCCCGGAGGGATCTAGCTCAGCGAGGACACCATCCAACGCCAATAGCCGCCCGACTCCCACATCCGTCGAAGGTTGTTCGCCACTTAAGACATTGCGCAGGGGAGCGAGTGACGTCGGAAGGTGGTCCGGTAGCTTCTCGATGATAGTCTGGATCGCGTCAGTCTGGTACTCGCGGATTTGCTCGGACCGATCCATACCAAAGGGGACGTGCGAGGAAAACAGGACCATGTACAGTCTTCTCGAGGCTAACCCAAAAACGTCTTCCGTTTCCGCGCGTGTCCTAACCCATCGGCACGGGTCATTATCCGGATAGTCGGCGGGACATCCCGAGAGGAGCAAGGAGAGCAAAGCCAGTGCCTCGCGAAACACGATCACTTGTCCCGAGAGTACCTCGGCCCTCCTCAAAATCCTAAGAACGTTGGTACGGCCATCATCATCTGCAAGCCAATCGCGATTGGCCCTGAAAGGACAGAGCCGATTGGTAGGGCACTCGGAACACACGCTCCAGTGGCAAGCCGCGGTCGCTTCCTGTATCAACCTATC
Source organism: Clostridia bacterium (assembly GCA_007136565.1). Classification (GTDB taxonomy): domain Bacteria; phylum Bacillota; class Sulfobacillia; order SLMV01; family SLMV01; genus CSSED11-154. The sequence continues at coordinate 7,349 of SLGS01000141.1, forward strand.
GTACACATCGCTCGATACCAGGAGGCTTAGATTGTCGAGGTGGTCAAACGAGATCTGCACCCCCGGGAAGGCAGCCTTGATTGCATCGAACTCTAGGGTGAAGGACTCCTCGTCGTCTCGAGGGGGCTTACCTTGACACACTTGACCCAAGACACGGAACCATGGCTTCCGATTGACTTCACTGTCCCCGTGGTAGTCCCAGTGCGCCTTTTCGATCACTCCTCGGTTTGTGCAGACGATCAGTGACATTCCTCTCCTCCACACGTCCTCTAGCGTATCGAGGAGATCCATCGCAGGATCGACACGTGGACCGTAGGGATCACGAACCACCGAGGCATCCTGTACGATCCGCATCGAGGGGAAAGGATTGTGTGGTTCATACACGTCGAGGTAATAGGGAATATCGGTTTCTGCCAGGTCCTCTAGTGACCTGCCTTCCGGATCGCGGATGCTGCAACCATACGAATCGCTCACCAGCAAGCGGCACAACTTGCCTACCGCCGCCGATTTCCCGTTGCCGGGCGAACCCACGAAAAAATGCCAGCGCCCAGGGCTCTCCGGTTCTCCGCTCTGTAGCCCAGTATTGGCCAGATCTTCAATGACTTCGTCTAGTCTCGTCCGAACTTCTAGTAAGGGCTCGCCCTTGATCCAGTTTCCGGGGGCACTAATCGCACCTTCTCCGTCCTGCTGGAGGTCTAGTAAACGTACTAAGAAAGGATTCTTCATCGGATCTTCCTCACTATTTGGCGCCTCCCGTCCTTCATCATAGCCATCCACCGTGACATAGTTCGACAACGTGCTGTTCGCATCCCCCTGGAGAGACGACAGCATATTGGCTACCGACCGCACGATCACTACGGAGGCCATGTTTACGACATAGAGATCATCGTCGCAAGGTATCAGGGCAAGGGGGTCCCCGGGCTGAGCATATCTCGCCAAGCCATGCACCCAGAAGCGCGGAGCACCTTCCTTGCTGCTCGGACGATACAAGGAAACGCGTGTTGGATGATAACACGCGGCATAAACGAGGTAAGCCCTCTTGACGCTCTTGTGGGTCGGGCCCTTTCGCTGCTGGCCGTAATCGTGAAAACCGAGCCAGCGAAAAATCCTCCTAACGCAAGAGTTGGCGTCGAGTATGGATTTCGACAAAGCCGTCTCCGTCGGGACGATGGTTGCCGCTTCCACTCCCATCTCTGCCAGATACCTCCGGTGTTTCGAGATGCCACAATCCACATTGTCACCCGCGTTTCCCAAGCAGTCTTTGGAAGTGGTTGCCGAGCTTCCGGGCGAGTTCAACGGGCACGGCGTTTCCAATCTGCGTATATTTCGGCAACTCCCTGTCGAATATTCCTTCCCGCGGGTTCCCGGCCCTCCTTATGCCCCCGGTAGTGCGTTTTCCTGCGAACTGATACCAATCGGGAAACATCTGTAAACGGGCCCACTCCCTTACCGTTAAGGAACGCGGCTGGCAGTAGTGCACATAATCATCTGGCAGGGAGGTGGCAGTGATGTTTGGACCGTCGGAACCCCATCGGGCGGGCAGCAGGCGCTGGGAAAACTTCCTCGTCTTCATGTGTTCAGGGATCCTCCCTTGGTTGTGAAGCATAAACTTGAACCTGGCGATCACCCTTTCAGAGTGGCGGGTGTATTTGTGCTCGAGGACGGGGTCGCCCTTTGCGCTAATTCTCTCACCGACTGGATCCCTCCGCAGATACTCCTGGATTTCGGAAAGTGGATCGTGCGGGTACTCGGTGGTTTGACCCCCAGGTTCATAATCGGGATCAACAAGGTCCGACCATAATTCTTTAAGGTTTGGGTAGCCCCCGGAGGGACGGGGCAATAGACCACCGGCGGGGCAGTTATCTTCAATATCGATTGAGAGATCTCTTCGAACCCCAACCAAGAGAATCCTCGGGCGATTCTGGGGTACGCCGTACTCCCATGCATATACTAGCTCATGGGCGATCTCGTAACCTTCGAGCTGATCAAAAGTACGTTGTACGTCATCCCATATCTCGCCTTTCTTTCCGCCGCTGGTCCACCTGGCGCCCAGTAATCCCCTCACGTTCTCGAAAAGGAATATCTTTGGCCGCAAATGATCTATCACTTTGGCCATGTCCCGGTAAAGAAGGTTAGAAGGTATCTTACTACCATCCACCGGATAGGATCTCCGGTGGCCGATTCTCGAGAATCCCTGGCAGGGAGGCCCTCCTACCAGCAGATCGAGGTCCCCTGTATTGGTATCGATACCGTGATCTCGTGCTAGGTTTCTCACAAGTTTGTCGAGTAAAGCGCCACCATCTTTCGTCATGTCTGTCACATCTCGACAGTGGTACTTGTCCTCTTGAAGTAGGCGAAATCGGGTTTTCCGGTTAAGCAGGTATGTATCGAGGGCATCTCGATTCAGCTCACTGACAAATACAGGCTGAAACCCGGCTATTTCCAGCCCGAGCGACAAACCGCCGCAACCAGCAAACAAATCGACAAAGGATCGCTGCCGCGTTTCTTGCACTCTAACGGTCAACCTTTCGCTGGCTCGATTCGTGCGGATCCTTTGCGTTAAGAGTTCAGGAGGAATCAAGGGCAAACCGGTGGAGAATATACCGGAGATGCAGTATAGTTTCGATTCATCAATGCAGCACCACAGATTCATCCTCCTTGGTATCTATGGGATCTCACACTGGGTTACCTGATTCGTCGCGTTGGCTTGCCATACCTGCAATATCCACAAAGCGGGCCAAACTAAATCTTAACTACCCGAGGCAAATGACACTGGTCTACTTGTCCGCAGATAATCTGCTGGGGGTCTCTGGCCCACGTGATTCGGATTCTCCGGGGGCCCAGATGTCCGAATGAAGAGCATCTTCTTTGTCGATTGTACAAACCCTCATGTGAGCGGTCGCGCTAGATTACCCCCTAGGGGATCCGAAGATGGCCGTTGAAACCGTTCTCCCAGTGCGCATAGGGCGTGCGGGCGCTAATGTGGGGCGGTATGACGTGCCCCCCACACTTGGAAGAAAGCAGTTATACTGATGACCATGGCACCAAATACCAGCCAGCTCGCGCGATAGTCACCCGTGTAGTCGGCCAACATTCCGAACAGTAGAGGGCCGAGTAACATCCCAAGCCGTGTAACGAGTAGTATGAGACCGGTAGAAATACCCGCCCGTTCGCCTCCGGCCATTTCCCCGGCTGCAACGTACGCCATCGAAAACCAGCTCAAGACTGACAGGCCAAGGAGTAGTGATATTCCATACAGGATCATTGTCGACATAGAAGGAGAGTGAATCACCAATCCGATGGCCACGTAAATCACACCCATCAACATGCCGACGGCGATCAACGCTCTCATCCTGTCTCCGCGGAATACCGTATCGGAAATTCGTCCCCACGTTGGTCGACCGAACAACCCGCCTATGTGCATGATCCCAAGGCACAATCCAGCTGTTTGGGGGGTGATGCCCAGGTCTGTCGTCAAGAATACGACATAATGTGCGACCACCGCGAACCCGGTGCCGGACATCACAGTCGAGATGATATTCACCCTCATAATACGCGAATCGCGGAGCAGCTCGGAGGCTATATCCAATACGTCTCGGGATTGAAGGGAGGAGTCATGAGACCGGTATCCCCATCCCAGGGTTCGATTCCAACCGATACATAACCAGTTCTGTTGAAGCCGTAACGATATCCCCCGACTCCTGTGTGCAAACCCATAGCGGCATCTTTCTCGCCGAGGGAAACCAATGCGCTATGCTGTCCGCCGCATCCCCAAAGGACATCCGGGTAGCAAAATCCAAACGCATCTGCTCAAGGCAGGGACTCAGCTGTCTACCCGATGCAACCCCCGGGCTGCGATCTAACGAAAACACCTCCGTACCGGTCTCGCGATCCCGGCACAGACGACGACGCAACTTCACTTCGCCCATCGTCGTAACCAGCGTCCGCTCTTAAGAATCGCGTACCTCCCAGCGACTG
>SLGS01000052.1 GCA_007136565.1 Clostridia bacterium
ACCTCTACGAGGTTGCGGAATTCGCCGCTACCCGTTTCGAGGAGCACCTCTCGGGGAATATGGGTGAAACGGCGACGGATTATTTGAGATCCAGGGGAGTCAGCGATGAGTTGGTGGGCAAGTATCGCATAGGATACGCCGCACCGGGCTGGTCTTCGCTGGTTGATGAGATGAAGATGGCCGGGTACAATCTCAGGGCTGCCGAGATGCTCGGCCTCGTGCGAAGAGCCGATGCCGGACACTACTACGACCTATTGAGGAACCGACTGGTGTTCCCGATATCCGATGTTCGAGGGCGCGTGATAGCGTTTGCGGGCAGGGCCCTGGGTGACGATGAGCCGAAGTATCTAAACTCCCCCGAAAGCGAGATATTTACCAAGGGGGACGTGTGGTACGGGTTAGATGTGGCGCGTGAATCCATTCGCCGAAGGGATAGGGTCATCATCGTCGAAGGATACACGGACGTCCTCGCCTGCGCGGACGAGGCATGGCCAGAAGTCGTGGCCGCCATGGGAACGGCCGTTACGCCGAACCAAGCCCGCATACTCTCTCGTTATACCCAGACAGCTTATGCGGCCTTTGACGCCGACGATGCGGGGGCGAATGCGGCGCTACGTAGCTTCCGAAGCTTCGCCGGCAGCGGCGTAGACCTCAGGGTCATCAGGTTTGACGAGGGGATGGATCCGGCGGATCTGCTCTCCGAAGAAGACGGTCCGGCGAGGTTCGAGGTAGCCATAAGGGATGCGGTGGGTTTTTTCGATTTCGCCTGGGAGAGGGCGAAAAAGACCTACGATCTCAGGTCCTCGCGGGGCAAGGCCAGGGCCGTGGCGGATATGGCCCCGGTCATCGCGGCCGAGGAAGATCCCGTCGCCCGGGGAGATCACATCCGAAAGCTCTCCGACGAGCTTCGGGTCTCCGAGGAAGCGGTGCGCACCGGATTGAGACGCGCCCTACGGGCGGTGCGGTCGACAGGCGGAGCGCGGGATGTAGCCCCCGGGACCGAGGATGCGGTTGAACCCGAAGGGATCGAGGGTTCCGATGACGCGGGATCGGCGCAGTATAAGGCCGAAAGACAGGTAATAACCATGATGCTTCGCCACCCCGAGTACCTCCGCAGGGGCAGGGAGTGGCTGGTTGCCGAGGATTTCAGGACGGAACTTTACGGGGCCCTGGCCGGGGAAATACTTTCCTCCGAGGAAGAGGATCCCCATCGGTTGGCTGGAAACCTAATATCCGGGGGAGATGAGCGGAAGAAATCCGAATTGGCCCGACTCATGATGGAGGAGGGTACCCCGGATAACGACGATCGAGTGTTCGAAGATTGCGCCGCGCTATTGAAAAGACGCGCGGTGGAGATTAAATTGGAGGAATTGCAGCGTCGCATTAGCGACATGCAGGAGCGGGGAGAAACTATACCCGTTGACGTTTGGAGGGAACAGTCCTCGCTTTTGGGAAAATTGAAGGGATCCGGAGAGATCTGGAGAAGTAATCGCGGTCAGCGGGAGTGATGGTTTTGAGTATCCTTGAACCCAAAGAGAACGAAGATCGAAACGAGGGAAATGATTTGAGCGCCCAGGAGTCCGGTGAGAACAGAGAACATTTGGAACTTCCCGAGGTCCGGGAACTGCTGGACGAGGGTAAGCACCGGGGCACCTTGGCCTATCAAGATGTCATGGACGCCCTCGAAGAGGTCGATCTCGATGTAGCCGAGATCGAGGAGATCTATCAGAAGTTTCGTGAAGAGGGCATCAGGATCGAAGGAGATCCCGAAGAGGTCGAGGAGAAGAGCGGTGGAGAACTCGATCTCCCCGAGGGCATTTCCCTCGATGATCCCGTTCGCATGTACCTCAAGGAGATCGGTCGCGTCGATCTGCTCAAAGCCGAAGAAGAGATTAGCCTCGCCAAGAGCATAGAGGCCGGTGATGAGGAGGCCCGCAAGAAGCTGGTGGAGGCGAACCTCAGGCTCGTCGTCAGTATCGCCAAGCGCTACGTGGGCCGGGGGATGCTCTTTTTGGACCTGATCCAGGAGGGTAACCTGGGGCTGATGAAAGCGGTGGAGAAGTTCGACTACCGCAAGGGCTACAAGTTCAGCACCTATGCGACCTGGTGGATACGCCAGGCCATTACCCGCGCCATAGCCGATCAGGCCCGCACGATCCGTATACCCGTGCACATGGTGGAAACCATAAACAAGCTGATACGGATTCAGCGCCAACTGTTGCAGGAACTCGGAAGAGATCCCGCTCCCGAAGAGATCGCCAAGGAGATGGATCTGGACGCCGACAGGGTCCGCGAAATCATGAAGATCTCCCAGGAGCCGGTTTCTTTGGAGACTCCCATCGGCGAGGAAGAGGATAGCCACCTCGGGGACTTCATTCCCGACGAAGAGGCACAGGAGCCTTCGGACGCCGCTTCCTTCGCCCTGTTGAAGGATCAGCTCGAAGGCGTACTCCACACCCTGACCGACCGGGAAGAAAAGGTGTTACGCCTGAGGTTTGGTTTGGATGATGGCCGTTCGAGGACCCTCGAGGAAGTCGGACAGGTATTCGGTGTGACCCGCGAACGCATTCGGCAGATAGAGGCCAAGGCGCTGAGGAAGCTGCGGCACCCGAAGCGAAGTACCTCGCTGAAGGACTATATGGAATAAGGGTTGACGCCCTACGTGGCTGATTCTATAATGGTCTTTGCTCGTTGAAGATGTCTACGCTCCACGGTAGCTCAATGGCAGAGCGTCCGGCTGTTAACCGGAGGGTTGTAGGTTCGAATCCTACCCGTGGAGCCATTCTTCTCCCGAGGGAGGCCTAGTCGGGCCCATAGCTCAGTGGTCAGAGCAGGGGTCTCATAAACCCAAGGTCGTTGGTTCGAACCCAAC
>SLGS01000090.1 GCA_007136565.1 Clostridia bacterium
ACTTCGGTGATGTGTCTTTCCGCTTTACGGGTGATGCCGAGACGGCCTCGGAGGGGCACCTCCTGGCGAACCGTCGCGACTACCTGGACGTGGATGTTCTTAAGGTGGCTCATCACGGTAGCAGGACATCCACCTCACCCCGTTTTCTGGAAGCCGTCGAGCCATCCCATGCAGTAATCACCGTTGGCGAGGATAATCCATACGGCCACCCGACCAATGAGGTGCTGGAAAGACTCACGCGTGATGGTATATCCGTTTATCGGACCGACCTGGACGGAAATATCATTATCCTGAGCGATGGGACCGACATCACAGTCGACCGGGAGAGCGATGGTCTCCGCGACGCGAACCAGCCCGCACCAGGATCATCCCATACTACGGTGGAGCGAGAAGACTCGCGGTCCGCCAATGATCGCGTCGACCTCAACTCCTCGGACATCGAAGAACTTCAGCGTATCGTTCACATCGGCCCGGAGCGGGCCCGAGCCATTTTCGATCTGCGCCCGATATCATCGTTGGACGAACTGCGGCGAGTTCCCGGGATAGGACCCGAGCGCCTCGCCGACATCAGGGACGAAGGAATAGCCTACGTGGACTGAGGGGGTCATCGACTTGAGAGCAGTCATTGATCGATTTGAAGGCGATATAGCCGTAGTACTACTGGGAGATCGGGAGTGGCGGGTGGACCTGCCCGTTTCAATGCTGCCGGAGGCGGCCGCCGAAGGGGATGTCCTCGAGATCTCGATGGAGATCGATCGAGACGAGGCCGAAAGGACCCGCGATAGCATGCGAGAGCGCATAGATCGGCTGCGGAGATTGGGGCGAGAATGACCGGCACAGTTCGAGATGCGAACGGTCATCCGGACTTGAATTGTTGCGGCATCGAATGGTATAAGTGTTAGACGACACTTCGACATGCGAAATATCCTGATATCCGTTTGGCCCCCACTCGAAAGGTGATAGCCGTGTTAGAGATCGAGGAAGAACGCAAACTCGAAGGCTCATATAGTTACTGGGATCTTGTGAAGAGGTTTTATCGAGATTATCTGGCGTCCAGCGGCAAGGTCTTTGCGGGTCTTCAGGTCTTGCACATACTCGGGGCCATACTGACCCTCGTCCCACCGCTCCTATTGAGAGCGATAATCGATGATGCCATCCCTGGCGGCGATTTCGGCGAGGTTATGACCCTGGTCTTTTGGGCTTTTGGTGCTTACTTCCTGTTCTCGGTGATCAACGGTAGTAAGACTTACTGGGGTCATCAATTCGCCCAGCTGGTCGTCCGCGATATGCGAAATGAGCTGTATCGCCATTACCAGAGACTATCCTTGGGCTTTCACGATCGGAAAAAGACCGGCGAACTGATGTCGCGGGTGATGGACGACCTGAATAAGAATCAAGAATTCGTCCACCACGGCCCCGAAGCCCTGGTCGGATCCATGACGTTGCTGCTGGGGACGATCATCGTCCTGTTGACGCTCAGCGTACCACTGACCCTCGTGGCGCTGACCTTTGTACCCATCCTGACCATCTTCGCCTGGTATCTCTTGAAGAAGATGCATCTCGCCTTTCGGGATACCCGCCAAAAGGTGGCCATGATGAACGATCGCCTCGAGGATAACCTGGCGGGAATGTCTGTCATCAAGGCCTTCGCCAGCGAGGACTTCGAGGATAAGCGATTCGCCCAAACCAACGATGCCCACATTTTTGCTCGCATGCGAGCTTTGAAATACATGTCCGTACTATTCTCTGGCTCTCACTTTTTGAATGCGTGCGGGATCCTCCTGGTAATGAGCTACGGCGGATACCTGGTCATCAATGGCAATGTGACCGTCGGGACCATCGTGGCCTTCTACGGATATCTCCTGCAATTTCGGGCACCGCTGCTCCAGTTGGTTAGGACCACCGAGGGACTCAGCGAGTTCTTCGCCGCCATGGAACGCTACTACAACCACATCGATCTTCATCCGAGTATCGTGAGTAAGCCGCGGGCGGTGAAGCCCTCATATATCGAGGGTGAAGTTTCATTCAGCGATGTCCACTTCTCCTACGGCGAAGAACCCATACTCGCGGGGATGGATTTCCACGTACCGGCGAAGAAGACGGTCGCCCTGGTGGGACCCAGTGGTGCCGGTAAGACAACCACCGTTCGGCTCATACCAAGGCTCTACGAAGTCGAAAGGGGACAGGTTATCATCGACGGTGTGGACGTCAGGGACATCGATGTGCACGAATTGAGAAGCTCCATCGCCATGGTGATGCAAGACGATTATCTGTTCTCTGATTCCATAGCGGATAATATCCGGTACGGCAGGCCCGACGCTTCGCACGAGGAGATCGTCGAGGCGGCCAAGGCGGCTAACGCCCACGATTTCATCATGGATATGCCTCGGGGTTACGAAACGGAAGTGGGGCAACGAGGCCTTCGGCTGTCCGGCGGACAACGTCAACGAGTATCCATAGCCCGGGCATTCCTCAAGGATCCGCGGATACTGATCCTCGATGAAGCCACGTCATCTGTGGACTCGGAGACCGAAAAATTGATCCAGGAAGCCATCGAGCGCATCACAGAAGGTCGCACAACCTTCATCATCGCCCACCGGCTTTCGACCATCGTCGACGCCGACGAGATACTCTTCATCGATGAGGGTAGAGTACTCGAGCGAGGAAACCACCATCAACTGATGGCCCAGGGTGGACAGTATCGCGAGTTCTACGATCTCCAATTCCAAGAAGAGCAGGCGATATAGTCCAGTCTCTCGATCCGGGAGCCAACTCGAATCGCTCATCTAACGCGGGCCCGGAGGATTTCGGGCCCGCGTTCTTCGTTAATGACCGAATCGGTGGGGTATCAATTTAACGGAGGAGTCCCACCCGGATTCGGTGACGTCGCAGGGCGGGGGGAGTGAATTGGGTTGAAGGTCAAACAAATCGCATCCGGCGGAATCCTAGCGGGCGTGGTTTTCTCGGGGGGATGGGTGTTCTATCCCGCCGGGCACCTGTTACCTATCCCCGGCGGCAAGTTCCTGGCGATGACACCCTATCTGGCCTTCGCCATGGCCGTGGCCCTCGATCGCATACGTTCTCCGTGGACGATCACCATCATCGCCGTGGCGATGGCGGCCGTCGCCAGTCTGTTCACACCCCTGATGTCCGTGGCCATAGTGTGCTCTGGGCTGGCAGCCGACCTCACCGGCCACTTGCTCCCGGGATCCCTATCATCGGTCACCAGGAGATCCCTTTGGTCGGCGTCATTTTCGTTTTGGGGTTTTTGGTCCTTTGTCGGAGTCTCCCTGTACCTAACCCAAAACCCCATCTACGACGTGTTGCAGCCCTCGCACCTCCTGACGATGGGAGCATTCGTGGGGGTGATTTCGTGGATGGGCGGTCGATTCGGAGTCGCGTTTTCGAATCGCATCCGCTCTACCATCCAATCGAACTCCGAAGGACCGCAATCTTAGTCCCAACCCACTACACTCACCCCCGCGGCCCTTAACATCACCCGGACGTATTGATGGGGAAGGTATCGGGCGGCACGTTTTCGTAATCCAACTCTCGAAGATCCGCATAGCCTATACCGGGGGCGTTGATGGGGAAGTCCACCTCGACCACACCATCCCAATAGGCTCGATGATGGACTCGATCTTTCAAGACGATGATGTCGAGGCTGTCCACATCGATACCGACGGACGTCAAACCCGCACTGTCGTTGGCTCCACGCATTCTGTCCGAGACCACCAGGTGCCTATTCTCTCCCAGGTTCAGTCGCGCGACAAAACCATCTTGGACCGTGGAACCGCGACCCATGGGACCGACCAGTTGATACCTGGGGCGACCCATGAATTCGATCCTGCCCGTCACCTCGACCGGATCGCCGGAGGTCTCATTGTACCAGCCGCCAACGGTGATCGTTACCGTATCCCCGACCTTCGCAGAGGTCTCCAACTCCCCGGCTGCGATCGGGTCCGCGATCCCCGGTATGGCCCAGTTCTCCGCACCCTGCTTCAGGAGCTCGGCGAGTACGTGGGTGGTATCACCGATGCGGTCGGCACCGTCCGCAATGACCACCGGCGCTTCGCCCCGCTCCACGAGTTCCATGACCCGGGTCACCGCCTCGGAGGGTCCCGGGAGTTCCCGGGCGAAGGAATGACGTAGGCTCCACGCGAATTCGCCCACATCACGGACCGCCCTCTGCGCCAATTCGCGATCTCCATCGGTGACGGCCCAAACGGACATCCCGATGTCGACGACGTCGGCGTAAGCATACCCCGGTGCCACCGATAGATGCAGGATCCCGGGCTCTCTTTCCCGCCACTCTCCACACCTCGCCAGTACATCCTTCATGGGGTGGTAAGCCGTCGCCTGGAAGATGCTGGCGGAAACTATACCGGGCCTGTAACATTCCACGACCGGGTCCACCTCTCCCCTGGCGGCCTCGATCAATCTGCTCGCCGCCTCCTCACCGGTCTCCTGGGTATCCACGTGGGGATAGGTCTTGATGACGAAAACACCATCCGCCACCTGGGCCAACTGCTCATCTTCGTTCGCGTGTAGGTCCAACGTCACCATGATCGGAACATCATCGCCGACGATCGCGCGAGCCCGCCGAACGATCTCGGCCTCCGGCCTGGGAACACCATTCACCGCCATCGCACCGTGCAATGCCAGCAATACCCCGTCGACATGCCCGGCCGAGTCCAGCGCGCTGGCTATTTCGTTGGCGTACCGATCGAAACACGAGGTCGTCAACCAACTTTGGAAGCCCCCGGGAGCCTTCCTGGCGTAGACCAGGGGTACCAGTTCAACTCCTTCTCTTTCCGCGGCCAGTATGAACCCATTGATGTAATTCGGGATGCCCCTGTTCTCTTCCAGGATCGACGGACCTCGAAGGGTGGCCGGTTCGAAGCGTTCCTCGGTGGTCGGCTCGAGGCAAAACGTGCAGGTCTCATCGGCAAAACCGGCTACAGCAATCCTCATTTTAACTTTCCTCTCCGGGATTATTGGGTTCCAATCGGTCAATGCCACAGGATTATCTTCTCTTCGCCGGCAAGTTATCCCTCGCGGGCACGTGGCCCGAATCCCCCTGCCCCGGGAAGGTTACCATCCGATCCGCAACGAATACCCAATTCCGAGATGACCAGGAAAGCGAGAGATAAGATGAATCGTACCGTTGAAAAGATGAATCGCTTCGAGGAACTGATCGCCGAGATCGACGACCTTCACTGCACCATTTCCGTCCTCAACTGGGACATGCAAACCCAGATGCCCAAAGGAGGCGCCGAGGCACGCGGAGACCAAATGTCCACCCTGCGTCGTATCGCTCACGAGAAACTCACATCCCCCGAGATCGGAGATCTGCTCTCGAATCTCGAAGAGCACGAGCAAGCCCTACCATACGAAGGAGACGAAGCCAGCATGCTCCGGGTAGTCCGGCGACTCTACTCCCGAGCCACGAGCATGCCCGGGGACCTGGTCTTTCGCATGTCCCAGTCGGCGGCCCGGGCTAATACCAAGTGGCTGCAAGCCCGCGAAGCCAGGGATTTCTCGGTCTTCGCCCCGGCGCTGGAAGAGTTGGTGCAGCTCCGCCGCGAGCAGGCCGCCGTCCTGGGCTACGAGGACAACCCGATGGATGCCTTCGTATCGATGAAGGAGTCGGACATAAGCGTCGACGACCTAGAAACCATGTTCGACGACCTGCGTGCGGTTCTTCCCCCCCTGGTGGCGCGGGTCGCCGAAGCGGACGACCCCGACGAGCGCTCCCGCTTGATGCGGGGCGATTTCGATACCCAAAAACAGATCGATCTCGGGATGGCCGCAGCCCGCTCCATCGGCTTCGACCTCGAAGATCGCGGGCGACATGCATTGTCGGTACACCCGTTTTCCATAACCTTTAGCCCCGATGACGTGAGAATTACGACTCGCGTCCACCCCGAGTACCTGGGAAGTTGCCTCTTCGCCTGCATCCACGAGGCCGGTCACGGCCTATACATGCAGGGCGTACCCACGAGACTGCGACATACGCTCATGGACTCGAGTACCAGTCGCCCGGAACTCGGGCGCCCGGTATCTTTCGGGGTCCACGAATCCCAGTCGCGACTTTGGGAGAACACCGTAGGCAGATCCCTGGCCTTCTGGGAGTACTTCCTACCCATAGCCCGGGCCTTCTTCCCCGGTCAGTTCGACGGTGCCACGCCCGAGGACTTGTACAAGGCGGTAAACGTCGCTCGCCCATCCTTGATCCGGGTTGAAGCAGACGAATTGACGTACAGCCTGCACGTCATGCTCCGCTTCGAGCTGGAAAAGGAAGTCCTGGACGGGCAACTGGAAGTCCGGCACATGGCGGAAGCCTGGAACGACAAGATGGAGAGGTACCTCGGGGTAACCCCGCCGCACGACACCCTGGGTGTATTGCAGGACATGCACTGGACCCGGGACTTCGGCGGTGGCTTCCAGGGATACGCCCTGGGAGACGTATTCTCAGCCTCCCTGGTGGCCAAGGCCGAGAGCGAAGAATCCTCCCTCGGGGACGGTTGGGCCGACGGTGACTTCTCCGTCCTCAGGGGTTGGATGCAACGCAACGTATACGATCACGGGGCCAAGTTCGAGCCCCTCGAGCTGATGAGACGGGCTACGGGCGAGGGCATCAACACGGGACCCTATCTGAAGTACCTGACTACGAAGTTCGAAGACCTGTACGATCTCTGAGGAAGAATCCTGCGACCGGGCGCGGCGGCCGATTACCCGCCGCCGGGCCCGCCCCTCGTTATCCAATGGTGCTATGGCAGAGAGCGTGCATAAAGGCACAGGATCTCATGGAGTATCGTCACCGCGGCCAGGGCGGTCATATCTGAACTGTCAGAGGCCGGTAGCACCTCGACCACATCCACCCCGACCAACCCGGATAAATCCAAGGCCCTGATATACGAAAGCGCCTGAGCCGTCGTCGGCCCGCCGATTTCGGGCGTTCCCGTTCCCGGAGCGAAGGCTGGATCCAAAAAGTCCACGTCGAAGCTGACAAAAAGCGGACTCGAACCCACCACGTCCGCGACGATGGATGAAACCTCTTCAGCCGACATCTCGAGCATACGAACGGCGGGCACCATTGTTATCCCAGCATCCAGGGTGTAATCCAACACCTCCCGATCCATCATGGATCCCCTGATCCCCAGCTGAACGGACCCCTTCGGGTCTATGAGATTCTCTTCGAGGGCACGGCGAAACGGAGTGCCGTGATTGTATCTCTCTCCATAGAGGGAATCCCAGGTATCGGGGTGGGAATCGAAGTGCAGGAGGGAAACTGGTCCGTATCTTCTTGCAACCGCCCGAAGCATCGATAGGCTCACGGTGTGATCCCCGCCGAGCCCGATCGGCAGGATCCCTTTTTCGGTCACACGGCTCACGGCCTCGGCCATGCTCTCGAGACTCGCCTCCGCGTTTCCCGATGTCACCGGGGCGTCCCCCAGATCGAACCCCGTGAGGATATCGCCGAGCGACACGTCGAGGGCCGGGTTGTAAGGCCTGATCAGGTTAGAAACATGCCGCAGCGCCGACGGTCCGAATCGAGCCCCGGCACGATAGCTCGTCCCCGTATCGAAGGGTAATCCGATGGCCGCAAAATGCGCCCCGTCGATCTCGTCGAGATCGCGAGCCGGTGGAAGCCGAAATAGCGTGCGAATGCCGGAAAACGATCGCGTACCACCCCCCAACGGGTCGACCCCAAATGTCTTATCCCCCTCGGTTCGTTCGCTCACGAGTGCCCTTCCTCCCCATCGCCTCCGCGAAACGCCTCGGTGTCTATCCAGATCAATGTCCTCGCCCAAGCTTCGCTCGTCATCGGGAGGTATCCTGCCACGGCGCTTCGCCACGGAGTCGTCCGTTGTTCATCGCTCTCCGAGGGTATCAATTACGCAGCGGAGGACCCGGCGACCCGGCGCATGAGTCCCGCCGGATAGGGTAATACTCCCCACAAAGGGACCCCGGCGGGATCATCGATCGCGATCGGATGGAACATACGTGCAAGCCGCGAGATTCGGGCTCGAATCGCCATTACCCCTATCAGAAAGCATGGAGGTGTCACCTTTGGAAAGTGATCGACAGGAGAAGAAGGTTCTCATCAAGGAATTGATCCAGGAGCTTCACCGGGGACTGTCCGTCGAAGATGCGAAGGATCGCTTCGAGAGGGAAGTTGGGACCATCAGTTCCTCGGAAATCGCCGAAATCGAGCAGTCGCTGATGGACGACGAGGGGATGTCACCCGACGAGATCAAGAGGTTCTGCAATGTTCACGCCCTACTTTTCGAATCGGCATTGGGTTCGACGCGGGATCCCCTGCAGGAAGTCAATCCCGCGCACCCGGTTCATCTCTTCCGGCTGGAAAACGACGCCCTCCTGGAGATTACGGGCACCATAAGGGAGGCCCTGGACTCGGCGAAGGGCGATCCCCCTAAGGGCACGGAGCGCATCGGTAAACTCCTCGATGACCTGGCCGCCGTCGAGATCCATTACGCCAGGAAGGAGCAGGTTCTTTTCCCCTACCTGGAAAGGTATGGATTCATGGGACCCACCACCGTGATGTGGGGCAAGGACGACGAAGTTCGCGACCTCCTGAAGGCGGCCAGGTCCGGGGTACGGGCGATAGAAAGTCCCGAGGACCTGGGGGCATTCGCCAAGGATACATTGATTCCGCTCCTCGATGAGGCCGAAGGTATGGTGCAAAAGGAGGAGGATATTCTTCTACCCACCGCCCTCGACAAACTCTCGACGGAAGACTGGGCGAGCGTATTGCTGGAGAGCGAAGACGTGGGTTACGCCTTCATAGAACCCCCGGCGGAGGTATCGCGGCTGGCCGCGCAACTTCAGAGCGCCGTAACCGAGGAAGTCTACCTGAGCGAAGATGAGATCGTGTTCCCCTCCGGATCATTGAGCCCCCGCGATTTGATGGCCTTGATCGGAGCGCTCCCCGTGGAACTTACCTTCGTGGGGCCCGATCGAAAGGTCAAGTATTTCAGCGAGGGACGGGATCGTATCTTCGTGCGAACTAAGGCCATTATCGGGCGCGAAGTCAAACACTGTCACCCGCCCGGCAGCACTCATCTGGTCGATGAAATACTCCGGGACTTCGAGGGAGGGAAGCGCTCCGAGGCCGAGTTTTGGCTCGAGATCGGAGATAGGTTCATACACATCGATTTTCGGGCGCTTCACGACGAAGGCGGAGAGTATCTCGGGGTACTCGAAATCGCCCAGGATGCAACCCACCTCCGCGGCTTGACCGGAGAGAAACGCCTCCTCGACGAATAGGGGGCGATGCTTACAACGTGCCATTGTATGGATCGAGCGCGGTCCGCGAGTCCGTGCTCGATCTCGTTCGTTTCGCCATTGCTTCTCGTGCTCGTCTTGAAGGAAACCGGCTCGCACCATGGAAATGAATCCATCGGCACAGGAAAGATTTCGACCACGCACGACCTGCGAGGAGGGTGATTATCATTTCTTCAGTATTTCTTCACGAGATGACCAGGCCGGCCTTCGAAGAGTATCTCGAATCCGAGGATAACCCGGTGGCTATCATACCCCTCGGCTCCATAGAGCAGCACGGGCCGCACCTGCCCCTGGGCACGGACAGCCTGGCGGCGCGCGCAATGGCGGAAGAGGTTGCACGCAGGACGAACTCCTTCGTGGTCCAGGCGTGCATGCCGGGTTACTCGCCCCACCACATGGGATTCCGGGGAACGATAACATTCAAACCGGAAACCCTCGCCGCCATAATCGAGGACACGGTCGAAAGCCTCGCGCACCACGGCGTAAAGAAAGTCCTCATCGTCAACGCACACGGAGGAAACCGCGAGATCGCGGCCACGGCGGCGCGCCTATCGGCGCGGGCCAGCGGCAGCGTCGTCCTAATGCCCTCGGACACCGCCCTTCGGGATCCCGCGGAACTACTTCGCAAGGTGGATGCCCACGCCGGAGCCTCCGAGACCGGCCTGGCCCGGTTGCTCTTCGATGAGCTCGTGGAAATGGACAGGGTAAGGGGTTTCGAGCCTACGGCTAGCTTCCACGATTCCGTGGAAGCCCTGCGCGATCCCGACGCGCCCAACGCCACTTTGAGGGCCCAGCTAGTCATGGCCTACACCGGCGATACCCACGAGTTCACCAGCTCGGGAGTGTGGGGATTCTCGGATCCCAACGATGCGGACATCGAAGATGCCCGCGAAGGTTGGGAATACCGCCTATCTCTCCTGGTCGAATTGGTCGAAATGTGGAAGACCATTCCATTGCCCTAGTGCCCGTATCGAGCCGGGATCGAGGTGGCTTCGGCATCCGCGATTCCCGGTAAACACCGGAAGGAAGGCGAGTAGATGGAGATCATCAGAACGGTTGCCGGCGACATTGCCCCCGATGAGTTGGGATTCTGCCAGACCCACGAGCACGTTTGGTGCGACATCCGGATGGGAGAACGGCACCACATCCGCAGTACTGTGATCCAAGACGAAACCGGCACCATGATCTACGACGATAGGGAACGGATGCTCGAGGAACTCAAGGCCTACTACGACATGGGTGGCCGGGCCATGGTGGACGTCACCACCAACCACTGGCGCCAGGATCTTAAGACACTCAAGGAATTGTCCGAGGAATCCGGCGTAAACATAGTGGCCAGCGGGGGCTTCTATACGGAATCCAGCGTCCCCAAGTGGGTCGACACCCTCAGCATAAGGGAAATCACGGACATCCTGGTCGGCGAACTGGAAGACGGGGACGAAGACGGGGTGAAAGTGGGACTATACAAGTCCGGTATATTCCGCGGACGCATCGAGGGCCCCGAGATGAAGGGTCTTCGGGCCGTCTGCCGGGCGATCCTAGAGACCGGCGCGGTGATGACCACGCACACCACCGGTTCCCGCCGCTACGAGGTTCCCGGGGGCACCGTCGGTATCCAACACCTCAAGTTCTTTAAGGAAGAGGGCGTCCCGGCGCATCGCTTGATAGTGGGACACGTGGACGAGCGTCCCGATATCAACGTGCTCAGCGCCCTGGCCGACGAGGGTTGCTTCATCCAGTTCGACGTCATCGGTAAGCTACACTGGCTGCTCGAGGAGACCCGGGCGGAGTTGCTGCGGGAATTGGTGAATCGCGGCCACCTGGACAAGCTCCTCCTGGGCAC
>SLGS01000050.1 GCA_007136565.1 Clostridia bacterium
CACCTGGCTCCCAAGGGATGATGGTCATCGCGTCGTTGGTGAAGTCCAGTCGATCTATCGTGCCCAGAATACTGTTGTTTAGGGCCTCCAACCATATGACCTGGCCGCGGGAATCCAGCAGGACGCCGACGGTATCACCCCGGACCACATCCCTGCGAAAGATTCGTTCTCGGCCGCGGTAAGCCCGGGCGTCTTCGACTTGCAGGGTAGTAATGTTCCCGTCGTCGAGGAGTACTTCGAGTCGGCTACCGTCCGAAGAACGGTCGATGACCCGACCCCTGATATCGAAGAGGTTCCCCCGGTATTCCACCATCCTCCTGAGCAGAGTCGCCGCCTCGGCCCGAGTCATCAATTCACCGGGGAGGAAGGATCCGTCGGGGAATCCCAGCATGAACCCCATGGCCTCGACCCATTGCACGGCCTCGGTGGACCATTCCGGCAAGTCCTCAGCATCCGAGTATTCGGGATCGGATCCCTCGGCTATACCTGGATCATCGAAGGCCCTGTGCATTATGACGGCCAATTCTGCCCTGGTGATAGAGGCTTCGGGATGAAAGGTACCATCGGGATAGCCGGCCACGATACCCGTATCAGCGGCGGCATGGGCGTAGGCGGCAAACCAGTGATCTCCATCGACATCGGAAAAAACATCCGAGGGGTAACGCATGTCATCCCGGGGCTCGCCGGGGGGCGTGAACCCCAATTCGAGACCGGAAATAATCATGGCCACAGCCTCTGCCCGGGTGACGGGGCGATCGGGGTGATAGCCACCATCCGCGGCGGTTCGCATCGCACCCAGGGCCATCGAGAACTCCATATCCCGGGCCGCCCAGTGACCCGATACATCCGTGGCGGCCAGGGCGGGGGAAACGGCGGGCACTCCGACGAGTAAACCAACCGCGCAAATGAGTATGGGTATCCATAGCTTGCTCAGAGATTTCATACGCGCCTCCGTTTTGCAAACCGGCCGGGACGAGAAAACGACGTCTTTTCCTCAGCGTCGGGGAGAGTGCACCACCATCGAACCTGTCCCCGTATTATGGACTATTACCCTCCCCGCGGGAAGTATATCCATGATTTCACCCTCGGATATCTCGACCATGGACGCTACCTCTCCCCCGGGATCGACGCATAGCGCCAGCGTTGGTTCCGCCGGATGGGAATCCAGGCGTTCCTCGGACTCCTCGAGGACCCCTAGTACAGCCCGGCCATCATCGTCCCATGAGGCGGAGGAAACGACGTAGCCTTCCTCGAGGGTGAGCCTCCAAAGGGCCCGACCGGAGCTACCGTGAATGGCGGTAACGTAAGCTTGCACCTCGTGTGCACCGTAAACCAGGAGGTGCTCACCGGTGGCGTCGGCGACCAATGCGGGCGACACTCCCCCGGGTAGGAGATAGGACCAGCGGGCCTCGAGATTCGGGTCGAAGGCGTAAACGGAGGAGTCCGGCTCTTCGGTCGCCACGTATATCGTGTCCACGCCTTCGGATAGTAGGACATCACCGAGGAGACCGCGTTCCAAGGGGATGGATTCCACGCGGCCGGATTCGACATCCAAGAGCGATATACCCTCCGCGGTCCTCGCGATGATCCTCCGGCCTCCACCGGAAGGTGATATGCCCTCTCCGGTGCCTCCACCCTCGAAACTGGCCAGGGGCACCCCCGCATCAGGATCCCAAACATTTACTGTACCGTCGGTGGCAATGGTAGCCAACCAATCCCCCCCGGGACCCAGGGACATGGCTTCGAAATCCCCGCCGACGTCGAAGAGCGCCTTCCCGCTTTCATCGAGTACTTCGACCAACCCGGCTTCTCCATCCAGCAGGGCGATCCGCGTGGGGTCCGATGTCAGCTGAATACCCGACACGTCACCGCTGAGAATATCCGACATCGATGCGACGGGGTTCAACCCACCCTCGAAATCCCCGAGGTAGATATGTTCCCCGGTGGCAACGGCGAAACCAGCACCCTCCGAACAAGATGTCACACGGTTCATCGCCCCGGGCACCGAGCTTCGGGCCAGGACATCCGCGTCGCATGCCGAGAGATCGGAGAACTCTATGTGACGGACCGCGGCGTCCGATATATTCACCTCGGGCGCTGTCTCGGTGGACGCTGAATGGCCGCACCCTGCGGCGAAGATGACGATCAGGAGCAATATGGCGAGTTGGGAAAGCGAATCGGAGCGAAACACTCGTAACCCCTCCGGGCGACCTCTGTTGGCAATCTTTCGATGAACTACACTTCGATCTTCTCCGATGCCGGACCTGTACTTGGCGGTCCTTGTAAGGCACCCGTAACGGGGCCGCCCCGCACGAAGATGGGATGACCCCGTGATTTGGGGATTGACTATCCACCCTCGATATCTAGTCGCTCATCAGGGTTACTTCGAGGGCGAAGTACCCGTCGAACTTCACCGAGATCTCTGTGCCCTGCTCGGGAGGCCAACCCTCGGGCAGGACAGTATCATCATCGTCCACGATGAACTCGATTTCGGTTCCCTCGAAATCGATCACGAGCACACCATCTTCGATGGACTTGAATTCGCCGGCGATTTCGCCCCGGTGGGCGTAGACCCAGATCACAACTACAGCGCCGCCTTCTCCGTCGGTGCGAAGCTCGATCTCATACCCTGGTATCAAATCGTCCAGTTCGAAATCCCCGGAAATGGCTACATCCTCGGGGTCCCCCGAGAAGATGACGGGGTCATCTTCGCCGGCGATCAGCAGATCTAAGGTGAAGCCACCTTCCCCGATATCCGAAGAGTGCAGTAGCCCGAAGTGCGCCGGATACTCCTCCGAGGGTTCTATGGTCACTTCGCGGGCCACATCGCCGCGAACTCGAAGGGTTACCGCATCTCCCCCGTACGGCGAGAACTCGTATTGGACTAGAGAGGACTCTCGAACGACGAAACTGCTTTTTTCCTCTTCGGAATCCACGACTACGTCGATGTACCCCTCATCCTCGTCGGGGAACTCCATGTCAACGAAGGACGCCTCTATCTCGACGTACTCTCCCCGTGCGAAGATGTACTCGATCCGGTCCTCATCGTCGAACCAAAGTTGCACCACATCGCCCTCGAGGAGATCCTCGAGATTCACCCGGGTCCAGTCCATATCGAAAAGCTTCAGCCAAACCTCGACATCACCGGCGAGGTCGAAGACGCGCTCCTCGCCCGTCACGGACACCTCCAGGGATTCCTCCTCCTCATCGATTCCGATGAGCACACCGGAGATCGAATCCCCGATGGGACGATCCGAGGCGGGAAGATCGATATCCAGTAGATCCCCCATCTCGCCTAGGACCGTGGCGAATTCCGCCCGGGTTATGGGCGCCCGGGACCTGATGGTGCCGTTGGGATATCCCGAAAAGATTCCCATTCCGACGGCCAATGCCAGGTCCTCGTAATGGGCGTCGGCGATGGCCGGGTAATCGTTGAAGTCCCGCAGATCCGCTTCTTCTTCATCGTCGAGATCGAAGCCGGCGGCTTCGAGGACCGAGATCAACACACTGGCAACCCATTGTCTTTGGGCGGCGGCATTGGGGCGAAAATTCTCTTCGTTATCGTATAAGTCCAAGGCGGCACCGATCTCGAGCCATCCCTCGGACCATTCCACCCCGTCGAGCCGGAAAAGAAGCGGTTCGGTGCGCTCTACCTCTCCCAGCATCCTTACGGCCACCGTTATGACCTCGGCCCTCTTCATCGGGGAGTTCGGGGCGAAATTCCCCGCACCCCGTCCGACCATCAGCCCACCGAGGGCCGTGCGCGCCACGTACGGCAACGCCCACGTAGCCTCATCCATATCCTCGAAGCCTAAAACCCTCTCCATTTGGCGCAGCGAGTTTTCTTCCATCTCTGCATTCATGGTCTCCCAGCGCTCCTGGTGCCGCTGCAGGGCGTCGATACCCCCTCGCGACAATCCCGGGGGCAGCTGGTCCTCACCATCTCGAAGCCAAGGCGGTGCGGCCATCGCCGGTGCGGCGATGGTCATCATCAGTGCGACGGCCAGTGCCACGGCGATCAATCCCGAATACTTCGTGTACATCCTGGGCACCTCTCCTTCAGGAATATCTGCTTCACCATCTATCCTTCACCGAGAATATCTCGAAAATGGAGGACCTTATCCGGGGGTATCCCTGGATAAGGTCCGGGCCATCCGAGTTCCCGTGTCGCCGCGTCAGTCCGCCGCCGCTTCCGATTCCGAACCTGGATGTCGGTGCCCCAGTTGCCCCAGGTGAATCCTGAGGGCCGAGAGCATCTGGCGATCTATCCTGAACACGGGGTTATCTACTTCTATCTCGTGGTCCTCCAATTCGCCGTAGTTCAGGGGCGAGTCCACCAGGCCAGTCATTTCGGATACGCGTTCCAGTGTCTGCATATCCGCCCCTCCCGTCATCGGAAGACCGTGGTCGCGCTGGAACTCCAGTACCGCTCTCATGGTCAACCGATCGTACTCATCGTCCACCTCGGACCGATAATAGCCGAGGGACTGTAGCCGGGATTTCAGGGATTCCACGTCGGGCCCATCCGAACCCGTCGAGAGTGCGCGCTCGAAGGTGGCGAACCTGGGGCTGGGCTCGACGGTTCCGGTGCGACTTATCCACATATCGGGATCTAGACCACGCCCGGCGATGGCGTAACCCGACGGCAACAAGTACTCCGCCGTGGTCAATCGCAGGCCGTTTCCTCCAATATCGTAAATCGACTGGACCATACCCTTACCGTAAGAGTTGGCTCCCACCAGGATGGCGCCACCGCGTTCGCGGACCACGCCCGCTAGGATCTCCGCTCCGCTGGCGGTTCCGCCGTCGATGATGACCGTCATGGGAACGTCCACGCCCGGCGAATCGTTTTCGAAGGTAGCCAACACATCATCGCGACCGTGGGTCTCCAGGATGACCCCCGGCGGCACGAGCTGAGCCGCCGTATTCACCGCTGACTGCAATACCCCGCCGGGATTACCTCGAACGTCGATCACCAGGCCGTCGACTTCGTCGAGTCCGTCGAGGGCCCGTTCCATCTCCCGCGGCGTGGTGTCGGAGAACTCCCTGATCGTGATGTATCCCAGCCTGGCACCGTGGACGTGCAGAAGGTCGAAGTCCAGGGTCGGCTGTAGTATCTCTTCCCTTTCCATGGTCAAACCGGAGACGAATTCACCATCCCGGAGCACCGAAAGGGTCACCTCGGTGCCCACCTCGCCCCGGATTAGATCTACCAGGTCCGAGAGGGGCAGTTCCTCGACGTTCTCTCCGTCTACCTCGACGATGATGTCGCCGGGTTGAAGTCCGGCGATGTGGGCCGGTCCGTGCCGAAATACCTCCAGGATCTGTGCGCCGTCGGGAGCCGCCGTTACCCGAACGCCGATGCCTGCGTAGGTCGGCTGGTAATACTGGTCCATCATGTTGGAGAAGGCATCTTTGCCTATGAAATCTGCGTAAGGGTCACCGAGCATCGAGAGGGCACCCCGTATCGCTCCCCTCATCAAGGCATCCCTGTCCACCTCTATGAGCGATCTTTCGGACATGATCTCTATCGATCTTTCGAATATCTCGAGCATCTCGTCCGAATCATCGGTGCCGAGCAGGGAATCGGCGGCCGCGCGATCACTTCCAAACGGGAAATCCACGCTCGAGGATGCGAAGGCGCCGAGGATAAAGGCACCCAGAACCAGGACTGCCACTGTAGTCAACGAAACTTTGCGCAAGAAAGCATCTCCCCTCGATAATCGGTTAGGACTTGCACCATTGTACACCTAGTACGGGACGACTAACACCGGCCTCTTGGACCGCTTTAGAAGCCTGGCCGCGACGCTGGGTTGGAACAATCTCTCCATGAAGAAATGCCGGCCGGCGGCCCCGACCACAATGAGGTCCACTTCTTCCTCCTCGGCCAGGAGCAGTATGCAATCGACGGGATCGTCGGACTCGATCACGACGGCATTCACCGCGACTCCCTCGTCCTCCATTGCACGACGAGGTTCGGCGACGAACTGTTCCAAGTCGTCCGGGAGACAACTGAGGTCCTCGTCGATTTGTTTCCTCTCGACGTCCTCCAGATAGCCCTTGCAGTGCTTCCAGGGATTGGGTTTTACGTGCAATAGGAGCACCTGGGCGGCGGATTCGGTGGCCAAGCGGCATCCGAATTCGACGACCTTAGCGGCGTGCTCGGCCGTAGAAATGCAAACCAGGATCTTCATCTGGATCCATCCCCTTCTCGTTCGTCGCGGCTAGTGAATGCCGAGGAAACCCCACCAAAGGTACATGACCAAGATGAGCACTCCCAGGGAGGCCAAGAACATCCAGAACCCGGCCCGGATGAAATCGCGCGACTCCACGTAACCGCTGGCGTAAATGATGGCATTCGACGGCGTCCCTATGATGAGCATATACGCAAAAGAGGAGGCGATGGCACCGGACACCCCGACCAATAACGGTGACGTGCCCGAAATCCTCGCGGTCTCCAGTATTACGGGGCCGATCAAAGCGACGGCGGGGCCATCGGACATGGTCTGGCTGAACAATGCCGTGAAGACTGAGCCGGAGGCCGCCAGGCCCAGGCCGGATTCGAGACCGAGTCTCGCCTGTACCGATCCCATGACCCCCTCCGCCAACCAGTGGGCGGCACCGGACGCTTCGAGGGCTCGACCGAAGGTTATGGCGGCGAAATACAACCAGACTATCCCCCAGTTAATGTGCTGGTAATCCCGCTCCCAATCGGCCAACCCTGTAACCAGGTAGAGGAAGGCTCCGCTGATCGCTATCACGCCGATCCCGTAATGCTCACCCACGGTAATCCACGCCAACAGGGTGAACGCGAAAATGATCAGGACCATCCAATCATCCCGGTCCATGGGTCCGTCTTCTTCCGCTGACCTCTTTACACTGGCGGCGGCCGCGGTCAGGTCCACGGTGCGCGGCCGAAAGACCAGGTACGGAACGATGACCCCCACCGGTATCAGGAGCAGGGTTATCGGGGCCGCCATGACCATCCATTCACCGTAGGATATCGATACGCCGGCGATATCCTGCAAATACGCCATCATTACCACGTTCCTCGATCCTCCGGAGGGCGAGGCCAACCCGCCCAGGGCGCAGGAGAAGGCTATGCAAAGCATGAGGGCCTTGCCGAGCCGCGGATTCGATCGTATTCCCCCCGCCGATATGACCAGGGAAGTACCCACGGGGAGCATTAGTGCCGCCACGGTGTGATCCGATATCAACGCCGAGGCCAGGGCGCTGAACGCACCCATGGTCACCATGATCCAGGGGAGGCTCGGGGGGACTCGCTTCAAGAATAGCGCCAGTGCCCTCCTGTGCAGATTCCTGCCCACCAACACCCGGGCTATCATCAGGGCACCCATCATGAAAAGGGCGGCATCGTGGGCTATGCTGGCCACGGCTTCCGCGGGAGACCTGATGTTTAGGAACACCACCCACCCCAGTACCAGGGGGAAGGCACCGCCCACCGGGAGGGCTTCGGTGACGAAGGTTATGACGAAAAACGCCAGCAAAGCCAGCATCCTGTGCCCGGCGGGATCGAGCCCCGCGGGCCGTGGCAGCGCGAGTACTATGGCCGCGGCCAGGGCCGCGACCAGGAGCCATTTCCGGGATCCAGCCCGTCCCCACAGTATGGAGACCCGATGAAGGAACAACGCCACGCTCTCCAAGTCTCAAGCCTCCCGGGGCGTTTTCTCTCTAATCCGAGGGAGCAGGATATCCCCCTGGAGCTCGGGCACGACCGTGAGCGCACCCTTCCAGGCGTCATCCTCTTCGGGGTAATCCTCTCTGAAGTGATTTCCCCGGCTCTCTTCTCGGGCAAGGGCGGCTAACCCCACGGATAATCCCGTCCAATGAAGCGCTCGTTGCACCGGGGAACTCCCGGCGAAATCCCTCGGCCGGAGCAGTCGTGAAGCCTCCGCGATGAACTCCCTCATGGATTCGGGAGTGCGGTAGGGCCCGATCATATCGTAGGCTCTGGCCCGAAAACGATCCTGGTGGACTTCGCCACTTACCGTCGCCCCCTCGACGCAGATACCCCGGGGCAGCAGCGCCGGATCCCCCGGAACCGGTGCGTCCCCCGCTCTCGCGGCATCGGCGGCCGCCCTTCCGCTCCGGATGCCGAAAACCGTCAGTTCGGTCAGGGCGTTGCCCCCGACGCGGTTGGCGCCGTGAACGCCCCCGGCTACCTCTCCACAGGCCCAAAGCCCGGTAACTTCGGTTGCACCGAATTCGTCGACTACCACGCCCCCGCACATGAAGTGCGATACGGGAGCCACGGACACCGTTGTCCAGGGATCATCGCGATGGGGGCCAGCCATCAGCCTCGCCCTGTGGGCCAGGCGCGGGTCCCGGCGATCTTCGGCGGGTAGGTCCTCCAGGTGCAAGTACACGTCCCCCGTCTCCCGGCGCTTTTGCGCGATGGCCCTCGAGAGCCTATCCCTGGCGAACATGTTGATCTCCCGACCCGACGATAATCCCCACTGCTCCAGCAACGGCGAGAGGAAGTCCTCGCCGTTTCCGTCGGTTAGGCGAACCCGATCGAGGATCCTGGCATCCATGTACCATGTTCGCGATACATCGGGGCCCGGTCCGAGGGGGTAGAATTGTACGAATTCCATGTCGCGAAGGGAACATCCCGCCGCAAAGGCCATGAGGTAGCCGTCGCCGGCCAGCCCCCGCGGGTTATCGGTTCTCGCGAAGGTCCACGCCCCGCCGCCGGTGGCGAGCACGACGGAGTTGGCGGCGAACTCCAGGTCGACACCCTCCGCATCTCGTCCGACGGCTCCGGTGACCGGACCCCCGAAACCCTTTCCCCGAAGAGCGTAAACCGTCACCGGGTGGTGGATTTGCACTCCCAGCTCGCGGCAACGCCGCACCAGGGGCATGGTCATGGCCGTGCCCTTGACGAGCTTTCCGAGGTTCTTCCCGGCCATGGACGCTCCGTCCCTGCGATACTCCAGGTCCACTCCCCTGTCCTCCAACCACGACAGGGCCGAGGCACCTTCCTCCGCCATGACGGACACCAGTCCTTCGTCATTTATGCCCCTGCCCGTCTCCATGGTGAGGTCCCGATGCCGACGGGATGAAAGTCCTTCAACCGCAGCGGTAAAACCGCCCCCGGCGTAAGCCGTGCACGATAATAGTCCCGGCGGACCCTTGCTGACCAGCGAAACACTGGCGCCGGCCTCCGCCGCAGAGATGGCGGCCACCAGGGCCGCGCCTCCACCACCCAGTACCAACACATCCGATGTCATAGCCTGCATCTTGGCACATTCCACCTTCCAGGAGAAGGATCGCTTGGACACCATCGCGGAGGCGCCGAAAGGACCGTCGGCCTCACCCGCCGGGTCTCAGCCTCGGGGTTCTTCCCCGGATCCGTAGTGTTCTCGCACGATTTCGAGTATTCCCATTTCCCCGAGCTTCGCCTCCGGCAACGCCAGGGTCGCGACGACCACACCCGGGAGTCGCCCGATTTCGACCGCACCGCGTATCGTGCAGCGATTGCGCACTTCGTCCAGATCGTACCCAGTCAGACGCGAAATCCTTCCCATGGCGCAGTCGGTGGCGGAGTTGATATCCGGACCCGAGCCCACGAAGGATACCGGATAGGCCGGTTCCTCCAGTTCAAAACCGTACCGGGATGCCAGGCGGAAGGCTGCATCCAGGGTTTGTGCATCCAGGGGGCGCGCCTCGGCGGGGACATGCTCGAGGATCGGAAGGATGATCGGTCCCTCCAGGTCCAAGTCCTTCAATACTGACACACCGAGCGCAACTTCGGCACTGACGTCGGTGGTGTGTCCCGCGACTTCGCCGTCTCCTTGCATGGCGTGCACATCGCCGACGTAAATACCCGCTCCCTCCACTTTCACCGGGACTATGACGGTGGCACCCTCGGTGACCGCGTTGACATCCATGTGCCCATCGGTCCGATGGACGAGTTCCCCTTCCTCCAGGGCGTAATCGTGTGGTGCCCCCACCAGGAAACCGCCGAAATCGCCGGCATTGTGCGAGGACGGCATAACCACCGCCGGGCACGAGCCAATGTTTCCTATCATGGGGCGCACCATCGAGACGATGCCGGGGATATCCGCGGCAGCTATCAGGTTCGTGGAGTGCTGTCTCGATTCCGGCGGGAGTGCGCCGAAGGCCGAGGCGGCCTCGGCGATGTCCGAGGCCAACTCCGACGGCACCGTGATCCCAAGGCTCCGCGCGGAGTCGAAAAGCATGGTGTATCCGTTGGCCAATTCGAATGGGGTGACCGGGGTATCGCAATCCCGGCATCGCACGGCGTCGCGGCCCGTGCCGCAGATGTAGGTCGACGGGTTCCTTCGCCCGCAGCCGGGACACACCGGGGCTACGAACGGATCTCCCTCGTAGTTCCCGTCCAGGGGGGCGTCCGTACCCGAAGTCGTCGCCGTAGATGTTATCCGAAGGGATTGGATCTTCAGCGCGACCGCGTCCCCGGGAACTGCATCGGCGACGGCCATGGGTCGCGTAACCTCGTGGCCGCTCGGGTAATCGGGTGTGATCATGGGACCCCAGCAACCGGGACTTGTTCGGGCGATGATCGTTCCACCATTGGCGACGGGGCCGAGCATGGGTTTTTTCGGGTCCAATAGCCAGGACATCGCGGTGGTTTGCACGACTTTACCGGTCATCTGCCGACACCCTTTCCAACGTGTAGTTCCCCCACGGGGTCTATTCAGTTGGATTCGAGATGGAGGGCACAGCTCCCTTCGATCGGAGAACCGTGATTTGGGCTTGGAGATCCTCCATAAACGTAAGACACCCCCGTACCTTTGAGGTACGGGGGTGTTCAAATAGTATCCGGCGGCGACCTACTCTTCCAGGGGGTTGCCCCCCAAGTACCATCGGCGCAGGAGGGCTTAACTGCCGTGTTCGGGATGGGAACGGGTGTGGCCCCTCCGCCCTAGCCACCGGAAACGCGATATCGGTGTTGGGCAAACGCATAGTGTGATGAAGCGTGATGCAATTTCGACGGGCCAACGGGGGGTGGTTACGTATAGGTGTTATCAAGTCCTCGACCTATTAGTACCGGTCAGCTGAAGACCTTACGGCCCTTACACTCCCGGCCTATCTACCTGGTGTTCTCCCAGGGGTCTTACTCCTTC
>SLGS01000096.1 GCA_007136565.1 Clostridia bacterium
ATTGCACTCGGAGTTCGGGGTTTGGGCCACTGCACAGCAGGCCCAGGACTTCGGTTTACGCCCGCTCCTGGTCAGTGACGGGTGTGCGAGCCTCACCTACACATCCCACGGGCAGACCATGTCCCGAGCGCCCCACGCCCTCACCAAGGTTCGTTCCACCGGCGAGTTGCTCACGCTGCTGGCCGGCATGGACGAGGACGAGCCCGTACTCATCTAATCGATGGCGCGCACCGGCTCTGTTTCGACGCCGGTGCGCGCAACTGCCTTGCCGATCCCAGGTACCATCCGAGGGGGAGGTACACATGTCGAGTAGTTCCACCACGCCGCGAGGCGAGGCGGGTGATTCCCTACCCGTCGGTTTCTCCGAGAGAATCCACGACCCGGCGTTTTCTGAGTTCAAGAGCGAATCCAGCAGGGCATCGATGATTTTCACCCTCGCCCTCGGGGCGATAGCCCTGGTGGGAATGCCAATCTACGGAGCGATGAGCGGAGATCTAACCTGGCCCACCTCCCTGTATTACGGTGCGGGCATCGCTGGTCTCTTCGTCGGGATCGCCGTGATCGGTGATCTCAAGAGGCGAAGGGACTACACCTGGGACGGGGTGGTCGCCGACAAGAGGACGCGGGAGATTACCCGGTTCGATGCCAACAGCGAATCCTCCGACGTCTCCACCATATTCGAAATCCGGGTGCAAAGGGATGGCGACGGCAAGATGTTCAAGCACGCCGAGGAAAACGACCCCTCGCTTTTCGCCTACTTCGACGTGGGCGATAAGGTCAGGCATCACAAGGGCTTTTCCCATTACGAGAAGTACGATAAGACCAATCCCGGGGTGCTCCTTTGCATTAGCTGCGGAGCCATAAATGATAGGGTCTTCGACGAGTGCGGCCGTTGCAAGTGTCCGCTTTTGAAATAGTCGCGACGATGAACTCCTCCGGATCCAGGCCCTCGGCATAGGTTGCGGCGATGGGTCCGAGGAGCACTCCCGCGCTTCGGCGACGGAGTGCTCCATCGAACCAGATGACCCCGAGACTATCCGGGGAGAGCTGCCTCGAGGCGCCTGTAGAGCCAGGGCGCGATCAACAGGGCCAACGCCATCTCGGGCAAGATATAACTACCGTTGTAGATCGCGCTGTAGAGCGCGACGGGTGTGCCCTCGGGTGCGAAGGACGCGAAGAAGGTGGCACCGACCGTGAAGTGGCACGCAAACCGGAGAGCGAATCCGACCACCGTACCGAGATGGTGCTGCCGCGTCAGGAATCCCGCGGACCCCAACACCGCAAAAGCCAGCGGGTAATCCAGGATGAACTGGACCCAATGCACGATGTAGGCGTCCGTGAATAGACGTATGATCCCGAGCACCAGTCCGGCGGTGAATCCCGCCTTTCCGCCCCACCTGAAGGCAATAACCAGTAGCGGGACGGCCATCAGGGTGACCGAACCTCCCTGCGGCATTCGATAGATCCTGAACTGACTTAGTACCATCGCTATTGCGACGGCCATGGCGATTTCGACCAGCATGAGCAAGCGCTTTTTGTCCAAGGTTTTTCCCCTTTCCCGCGGGAATACCCCGGGACCACAAAAATGGTCCGCGGCAGAGCCGGCGGACCCGAGAGATAAAGGTGCCTTCCCTGCGCTAGCATTACCTAGATCAGGTACCAGGGGTCGGAAGAAGTTCTTCCCTCTCAGCTTTGTGCTCCCCCAAGCGTATCCCACTTCATGTTTGCAAAGATCGTAGCACAATCGACCGAAGAGTCCAAGGTCCCCCCCGGGATGCAGGATCCGGCGTTCGTAAGGCAAACCAGTCGAATAGCGTTCGCTCACGGGCGGTCGGTAACTTTCACCGAAAGCATCCGCACAACGAGGAGGCCGAAGACAAGTGATCCAGCGAAGGAGCTTCAACGAAGCCACCGTGGCCATCACCGGCAATCATCATGGTATCCGAGAAGGTATTTCCAGGCTACTCGACGCCCTGGGGGGGCCGCATCATTTCTTCGATCCCGACGACAGAATCCTGATAAAACCCAACATCAACGGTCCCCTGCCCGCACCGGCATCGGTCGATCCCGAGTTCCTCGCGACCTTCATCGACTACTTAATCGATGAAGGTTTCACCAACCTGGCGGTCGCAGAAGCCTCGGGCAGAACCTGGGCACCGACGGAGAGCGTGGTGGCCAAAAAGGGCTTACTCCCCTACCTGGAAGAAAGGAACGTCCCCTTCTATCCCCTCGACGACATGGAGTGGCGTCGGGTGGAAACCGGAGGCGACGCGCTACCCCACGTTCACCTGCCCGCTCTTCTCGACGATTTCGATAGACTCGTCTTTCTCCCGAACCTCAAGACCCACGGCAACACCGGCTATACCCTGACCATCAAGGTCGCCATGGGCCTCACCCCCCTGGCCGATCGCCAGGCCTTCCACGACGGCTCGGTGGCGGCTGCCATCGCCGACCTGGCCCGGGTCGTGACGCCCGACTTGGCGATAATCGACGGGCGAACGGCCTTCATCTCCGGGGGACCCGACGAAGGCGAGCTGGTACATCCGAACCTGATGCTGGCCTCGGGTGATCCCGTGGCCCTGGACATCGAAGCCGTCAGGATACTTCTCCAACACGGGGCCGGGGAACACATCGGGGAAAACGATCCCCTGGCCACCGAAACCATCCGACAGATGGTGGGTCGCGTGCCGGAGAAGATAACCGTCAAGTGGGTGTAGTCACGAGCGAGCGGGAGAGGGGGGGATATCGGATGCCATTCGCCATCGATGATCGAACCGTCGCCGAATTCCTCGATTGGGACCTGTGCCTGGACAGCGCCCGGA
>SLGS01000174.1 GCA_007136565.1 Clostridia bacterium
CCGGGGGATTTGCCGGTATCGACCTGGATATTGACCGGAGGGTTTCGGGTGTGCATCGCGACGAATCCGCGGGCGCGTACCCGAGGATCGGGCGCGCCCGCGGCGATCTCGCAGCGAATCGCGAGCACACTGCTAATGCGGAGTTCTCTTCCAGCGAAGCGGGGGACGCATCACGTATCCTCCCCCGTCGGCCTCTTCGAGCGCGGCGAGGCACGCCCGCAGTACGGCCAACTGCAGTGCTACATTCCCGGGATCCCCGAAGGGAGCACCGTACGGAAAAGGGACTTCTACGGTGCGAGGTGGCACCACGGAAGCGGTAACCTCCGGAAATATGCTGATGGTTACGGTGGGTATGCCCGTCGCCTCGAGGACTCGTGCGATCAATCCCACGGATTGATTGCAAAGCGGTCAGGTGGGGGCCAAGATGGCGGCGTCGGCTCCGGCGGTCGACAGCACCTCGGCCGCCCGACGAGCGTATTCATCTCCCAGCTCCCGGGTCCTGAGGCAATATCCCATGAAGCTCAGGTGTTCGTCCGTCGCCGAACCGATCTCACCCGAATCCTCCAGCACCTTCAGATGCTCTAGGGGAAGGGCGCAATTCAGGTCCGCATCGACGTACGAGTGGTCGTAGTGGGTGTGGGCTATCCCCAAATCCTCCCGGGACGATCCGCGGGGAATCACCCTAAAGGACGGATCCCCCAGGGGATCTTCCGTATCGAAGGGCGGTGCATCCAGCGTGTGAAATCCACCGGAAGAGATGAGGGCAATCTTCAGATCCGGAGGTGAGGTCCGGGGCGATGTGAAGGGTACAGTCAATCCGCGATTGTCGACCAGGGCGAAATCGGGATCCACTCGATCCCTGAGACCCTGTTCCAGGGACTTTGCTCCCATGTCATCATCCTCCATCCGTGTTAACCGTTTCCCCGATCCTTTGGATGGTTAAACGAATGCATCGAGCAGGGTCCCAAGCCCTCCATTTAACCGTCGAGCAGTTCCTTCGCCCGCCGGATTTGCGACCCAACCGCCGCCGGTCCGGTTCCTCCCGGGAGATCGCGTCGCCGGACACTGCCCTCCGGATGGATTAACTCGACGATATCGTCGCCGAAATCCGCGGAGAAACCCCGCCAATCCGCCGGCCCCAGGTCCGAAAGCTCCAACCCCACCGATTCGCAGTGGGCTACGATCTCCCCGACGATCCCGTGCGCCTCCCTAAAGGGTACACCCCGGGAGACCAGGTAATCCGCCGCGTCGGTGGCCCCGAGAAATCCGCCGAGGGTCGCCGACTCCATATTCGCCCCCCGGACCTCCATGGTGGCCACGGCACCTGCCGCAACCTTTAGACATGCCTTGAGGGTGTCGGTGGCGTCGAAGAGGGCCTCCTTGTCCTCCTGCATGTCACTGTTGTACGCGAGGGGTAATCCCTTCATCGTCGTCAAGAGCCCCAGGAGCCGTCCGTACACGCGTCCCGATTTCCCCCGGATCAGCTCCGCCGAGTCCGGATTCCGCTTTTGGGGCATTATGCTGGAACCCGTGGAATAGCCTTCGGACAGGCGGATGAAGCCGAACTCCGAGCTCGACCACAACACCAATTCCTCGGCCAATCTGCTTAGATGCATCATGGTCAACGAAGCCGCCGAGAGGTACTCGAGGACGAAATCGCGATCGGAAACCGCGTCCATCGCGTTCTCGTACACCCCCGAAAAGCCGAGTTCGGCGGCGGCGAACTCGCGGTCCAGCGGGAATCCCGATCCGGCCAGGGCGGCCGCGCCTAGGGGGCTCACATCCGCCCTACGCCCGCATTCGGAAAAACGATGGCGATCCCGGGTCAGCATGAAGAAGTAGGCCAGGAGGTGATGGGCAAAGGATACGGGCTGGGCCCTTTGCATGTGGGTGTAACCCGGTAAGAGGGTTTCCACGTGGTCCCGCGCGCGATCCAGTATTGCCCGGCGCAGTCCATCGATGAGATCGAAGACCTCGTCGATCTCTTCCTTGACGAATAGGTGCATGTCCGTGGCAACCTGGTCGTTTCGGCTCCTGCCCGTGTGAAGCCTGGCGGCCAGAGGCCCCAGTTTTTCGGCGAGCAGCACCTCGACGTTCGTGTGGATATCTTCGAACTCGGTCGAGAGCTCACTTCGGCCTT
Organism: Clostridia bacterium; assembly: GCA_007136565.1. Classification (GTDB taxonomy): domain Bacteria; phylum Bacillota; class Sulfobacillia; order SLMV01; family SLMV01; genus CSSED11-154. The sequence goes on from SLGS01000174.1 coordinate 2,141, forward strand.
CTAGGATATCTCCCTCCACCTCGCGGAGCCCCTCTACGAGCTGACTGGCCTCATCGAGGGTTATGATCCCGGCCCGGGCGAGGGTATTGGCGTGGGCGATACTCCCCCGGATGTCGAGGCCGAGCAACCTCCGATCGAAGTATATGGAAGCGGTGAAGTCCCTGGATGCCGCTCCGGCGTCATCGCCGAAACGCCCGCCCCAAAGGGGTCGATTTCGATTCCCAACCCCCACCTAGTTCACCGCTTTTCCGAGCTCGGCGTCCTGCACACCGGTCTTGCCCACCGCGGAGTGCACGGCGGTCGGAAGACCCCATACCGATATGAAACCCTCGGCGGCGCGGTGGTCGAAGGCGTCTTCCCCGCCGTATGTGGCCAAAGATAGGTCGTAAAGCGAGTTCGGTGACTTCCGCCCCACGGCCTGGCAGTGACCGCGGTACAGTTTCAATCTGACGCTGCCCGAAACCCTGGATTGGGATGTATCCACGAAGGCCGTCAGCGCCTCCCGCAGAGGGGAGAACCAAAGGCCGAAGTAGACGAGTTCAGCGTACTTATGCTCTATGGACTGCTTGTAGTGTGCCAGCTCCCGGGAAAGGGTGAGGTCCTCCAGATCGCGGTGAGCCTCTATCAGCATCACCGCCGCCGGCGCTTCGTAGATCTCCCTCGACTTTATGCCCACCAGGCGATTCTCCACGTGGTCCAACCGGCCGATACCGTGCAATCCTCCCAGGCGATTCAACGTCGATATCAGTTCCACGGGCGGCATCTTCTCGCCATCCAGGGCCACCGGCTTACCGGACTGGAATTCGATGGTCACGTACTCGGCTTCGGACGGAGCATCCGACGGGGCGGTCGTCCACTCGAAGGCTTCCTCGGGCGCCTCGACCCAGGGGTCCTCCAGGACCCCGCACTCCACGCTCCTTCCCCAGAGGTTAACATCGATGCTAAAGGGATTTTCCTTTTTCACCGGTACTTCGATACCCTTCTCCCCGGCGTAGGCGATGGCGTCCCCTCGGGACATGGGCCACTCGCGCACCGGGGCGATGACCTTGAGATCCGGGTTCAGGGCCTTCACGGAGACGTCGAAGCGCACTTGATCGTTTCCCTTGCCGGTACAGCCGTGTGCGACGGCCACCGCGCCCTCGGATTCGGCGCAATCCACCAGCAACTTGGATATCAACGGTCGCGAGAGCGCCGAGGACAATGGATAACGCCCCTCGTATAGGGCGTTGGCCGCCAGGGCCGGGAAAGCGTATTCGCGGGCGAATTCGTCTCGAACGTCCACCACCTGGCAATCCAGGGCCCCCACCTTGAGCGCCCTCTCCCTTATCGCGTCGAGATCCTTGCCCTCTCCCACGTCCGCGGCCAGGGCTATAACACCGAGCCCGTAGGTCTCCTTCAACCAGTTGATTGCCACGGAGGTGTCCAACCCACCCGAGTATGCGAGCACTACCTTGTCCATGATTTCCCCTCCCGGATAACGTCTTGGCGAATGCGTATTATCATACTTGTAGGCGCATTATTATGCAAGAGCCCCGCGGGAGGATCTCCCGAAAGGCCGGAGAAGATAGCTCGTCAGGAGGTGTGTAGATTGGACTCGGACAAGGTCCTCGACCTCAACAGCGATCTCGGCGAAAGCTTCGGAAACTACGAAATGGGTTTTGACGACGAGATAATGCGGGTTATCAGCTCCGCCAATATAGCATGCGGATTCCACGCATCCGATCCCATGGTGATGCGCCGAACAGTCCGAGAGGCGGCGAAGCTCGGGGTGAGTATAGGAGCACACACCAGCTATCCGGATCTCGTGGGCTTTGGTAGGCGCAAGATGGATCTAACCCCCGAGGAGATAGTGAACGACCTGATCTACCAGGTGGGGGCATTGCACATGTTCTGCGTCGTCGAGGGTACCAGGCTCAATCACGTCAAGGCCCACGGCGCCATATACAATACCGCGGTCAACCACGAACCGACGGCCCGAGGGTTGGTCGACGGGATGAAGACCCTGGACATGGACCTCTTCTTCTACCTCCCGGCCGGCACGGATTTACTGGGAATGGCCCGGGAAGCGGGCCTAAACGCCGTGGCCGAGGCCTTCGCGGACCGCCTTTATGACGACGAGGGCAACCTGGTTTCCCGCCGGATCCCCGGGAGCGTCTTCGAAGACCCGGAGCGCGCCGCCTCCCAGGCCGAGGAGATAGCCCTCCATGGTCGCGTTACCACCCAGAGCGGAAAGACCATCCCCATGGAGGCCGACAGCATTTGCGTGCACGGCGACAGTCGCACATCCTTGGAAATCTCTCGGGCCGTGCACCGTCGTTTGGTGGATGCCGGTGTCCGAATCCAGGCCCCGGGACGCTGACCGTTGAGAGCCCGAATCCGTCGCGTCGGCGACTCCGGTCTATTGATGAGTTACGGGACGGTGATCGAACCCGAGACCAACCTGCGCGTCCTGGATGCCGCCCGGATCATCGCCTCGGAGCTTCCGCGTGGCGTCGAGGATGTAATCCCTGCCTACTCGACGGTGCTGTTGATCTTCGATCCCGCGCAAACCTCGCAGGATGAGCTCGAACAGTTCTTGCTCGGGCGTCCGGACATCACCGATCCGTCCGCGCCGGAGGAATCGGGCGCAAAGATCCATTCAATACCGGTGGCCTACGGAGGAGAGGAGGGCCCCGATCTCGGGAAGGTGTCCGCGGCGACGGGGCTAACCCCCGATGAAGTGGCCCATATCCATACCGAAAAGGATTACCGCGTCTACTTCCTCGGCTTTACGCCCGGTTATCCCTACCTCGGGGGTCTCGATCCCCGGATAAGGGTCCCCCGCCTGCCCACCCCACGAACCCACGTAGCGGCGGGATCCGTGGCCATCGCCGGGGGACAAACGGGACTGTATCCCATGGCCTCGCCCGGCGGGTGGTCGGTCATAGGTCGAACCCCGCTGAGGCTCTTCGATCCCTCGAGCGGGAGTCCGACCCTGCTGAAACCGGGAGACCGCGTCCGACTGCGAGCCATCGAGGGACCAATCTCACCACCCACGATGCCCGAACCGGGGCACTCACCGACCACCCCCCTTTGCCGGATAGTACACCCGGGATTGTACACGACCGTGCAAGACGGGGGCAGGAGAGGATACATGCACCTGGGTGTGAGTCGGGCCGGGGCCTGGGATCTCGAGGCCCTCCGGCGGGCAAACGGACTCCTCGGAAACCCCCCGGAGTCCGCTGCCCTGGAGATGACCGCCCTGGGGGTCGGACTCGTCTTCTTTCGAGACAGCGTCATCGCCCTGGGCGGAGCCGAAACCCTCCCCATCATCGACGGACAACCTTCCGAGTCCCGGGGCCCCGTCGAAGTCCCGGCGGGCAGCCACCTATCCCTCACGCCGTTATCCGGCGGGCTCAGGGCCTACCTGGCCGTGCAGGGTGGCTTCGACGCACCGGTGATGATGGGTAGCCGATCCACGGACACCGTGGCGGGCTTCGGTGGAATAAATGGTCGAGCACTGCGGACGGGAGATGTCCTCGGCTCGGCGGGTGAACGGAGAGGGCAACCCGTTCACGGGCCCCGGGATGGCGAACCCGCATCCACCGATGGGAAATTCACCGTTCGGGCCATCGTCGGTCCGCAGCTGGACCATTTCTCGGAAAAGTCCCTCTCGGCCCTGGAGAATCAATCCTTCGTGGTCCAACCGGACTCTAATCGAATGGGCCTTCGGCTAAAGGGTCAAGGCAGGGTGCCCCATGGTCTGCGCGGGCCCGATATTGTCTCGGAGGGCATCATCCCGGGATCGATCCAGGTCCCCGGCGACGGGAACCCCATCATCATGGGCAGCAACGCCCAAACCACCGGCGGATACGCCAAGATAGCCGTGGTCCTGCGCGAAGACCTGTATCACCTGGGGCAGGCAAAGCCCGGTGATGAGATCCGCTTCCTCCTTCACCACCACTAAAAACATCTGTATACCACGAGGGCTTGCCAAGGCCGAAATAGCTGGCTGATATTTCCATTAATCCCGCCCGGGTTAAACCATCGCTCTGCGGGTGAAAATGATGGATATGGAGGGAGGATTAGAGTATGTCCAGATCCGAAAGCTGTGACGCTGGGGATGCACACCGACTATATTTCGCTTACGGAAGCCTGATGAGCAAGGACTTCATGGCGCGAATGTGCCCGGATGCCGATCCCCACGCGCGGGCCAGCCTACACGGATACACGAGGCAATACCGTGGACCTCTCACCGTAGTGCAATCCCCGGGTGACTCCGTTACCGGCGCGCTATTTCGAGTGGCGGGCAGCTGCGAAGAGGTTCTAGATCGGTACGAAGGTTATCCCGACTACTACGGCAAGTCCGATGTCAGGGTGCGTGTGGGCGACCCGGATCGGGGTATCACCGAGCTCGAGGCCTTCGTGTACACGATGAACGGAGGCGAGGAGAAGGCCCCTTCGAGGGACTACCTAGCCCTTTGCATTCGAGGTGCAGAGGACTGGGGAATCGACCCCGCCGAGTTCATTGATACCCTCCCGGAGGATTTCTCCCATGCAAAGGAGGACGAGGATTGAAGGATCACCATCGGTTATCGGCCGGTACGATACGACTCCTCGAGTTGGCGGAATACCCTCGACGAGGACGAGATCCTACCTCCGGCCACGGAGATGCTGGGCATGTTTGCCATGGGAAAATGTATCTCTTACAATGGGGTTGATTCGATGATGATTCTCCCAAGTGGGAGCGATTATCGATGGGCGAACCCCCTGGAAACCCGCACTCGCATTGGTATCTCGAGGGGAGGGCATGACCGGGAGAGGATCGCAATCAGAACATATCAAAGAGAGTGGACGCACCCGATCCGCCGGTGCGATGCCGAGGTCCGGGGATAATCCCCGAAAGTGTAGTGATCCGAGAAGATTCTTCGTCCGCAGCGCGGGATCCCGATATCGGGGAACCGAGACGAACGGGAACACCGACACTATCTACGACCGAACGCAATAATCATCGCCCATGAAGAAGAGAAACCGAAAACGCACTGTTATCGAAGGCGACCAAGTTGGCAAAGGAGGTTTAATCCTTGATTAGCCTAATCGGTGTGCTAATCGTGGTGGTCGGCCTGGCGGTGGGGTTCCACCCCGTGGCGACGGTACTCATAGCCGGACTCGCCTCGGGATTGGCCGTGGGCATCCCGATCACCGAATTACTGGAGACTATCGGCTCTACGTTCGTCGCGAACAGAACCATGTTGGTATTCGTGCTCACCCTTCCGGCCATAGGTATGCTGGAAAAGCACGGTCTGAAGGAATACGCGGCGGAACTAATCCTTCGCATCAAGGCGGCCACGGCGGGACGCGTCTCCCTGGCCTACCTGGGCTTTAGATGGTTGGCGTCGGTCCTGGGACTTCGCCTCGGGGGACACCCCGTGTTCGTCAGGCCCATCGTCGCCCCCATGGCCGAGGGAACCATTCCCGAGAGAGAGGAACTCGAAGAATCCGATCCGGTGCTCATGGAGAGGGTCAAGGCTATGACGGCAGCGGCGGAAAACTACGGCAACTTCTTCGGGCAGAACATCTTCGTCGCCGCGGCGGGACTGATACTCATCCAGGGTATCATGGAGTCCGCGGGCTACGATGTTTCCTTGGCCACCATGGCCCTGTACTCGGTCCCCGCCGGCGTGGCAATGCTCATACTGGCTTTCATCCAATTCAACCTCTTCGACCGCTGGCTCAAACAACGCCGCGAAAAGGGTGGTGACGAATCATGAGCACCCCTATGGAATATATCTACCTCGCCATCGGCCTGTTCATCATCTACTCCGCCTTCGCCAACTTCCGCGACGAGGGCCACAAGAAGGCTGCCAGCTCGGGATTGTTCTGGCTGGCACTGGGTGTACTCCTGGCCTTCGGAGGCCTGATTCCTCCCCTGATCAGTGGACTCTTGGTCGCATTCCTGGCGGTAATCTGCGCCGTGGGCGGTATAGTACCGGGCACCGCCAAGGAAGTGGACGTAGAATACCGCCAAAAGGAAGTGCGGCGCCTGGGTTCTAGGCCGCTCCTCGCGGTACTGATCATCCCGATCTTCGCCTTCGGGTTTACACTGTTCGAAGGAATCGCCAACGCCCCTCTGGTGGGTCTCGGGGTGGGAGCCATACTGGCCGGTCTCGCGTCCATCGCGATGACCAACGATAACTTCGGTAGCCTCTTGAAGGAGGGTCGGCGAATAAACGACTCGGTAGGCTGGGCGATGATTCTTCCGCCCTTCCTCGCGGCCCTGGGCGCGATCTTCGACGCCGCGGGAGTCGGCCCGGTCATAGCCGACCTGGTATCTGTAGTATTGCCCGTCGACCACATCATGGGTGCGATTTTCGCCTACGCCCTGGGCATGGCCGTGTTCACCATAATCATGGGTAATGCCTTCGCGGCCTTCGCGGTTATCACCACCGGTATAGGTATACCACTGGTGATCGTCGCCCACGGAGCCGATCCCAACATCATAGCACCGATGGCGATGACCGCCGGATACTGCGGAACGCTGACGACCATCATGGCGGCGAACTTCAACATCGTCCCCGCGGCACTGCTCGAGTTGGACGACCAGTGGAGAGTAATAAAGGAGCAATTGCAGGTAGCGATCCCGTTGTTCATAGTGCACCTGGGACTGATGTACTTCTTCGCATTCTAAGGGAATGGCGAAGACGAAAGGAAGGTATGCGACATGAGAAAACTCCTTATGACCGGCTTCGACGCCTTCGGTGGGGAATCCGTGAATCCCGCATCTAGGGCCGTCGAACGGCTCGAGGGTAAGACCATCGGTGACATCGAAATCATCACCCGAGAGATCCCCACGGTCTTCGGCGATGCCGCCGAGGCCACCCAAAAAGCCATCGAAGAAGTCGAGCCCGACATCGTCATCAACGTGGGCCAGGCCGGTGGTATACATGGCATCCGCATGGAAAGACTCGCCGTGAATATCGATGACGCGCGCATCAAGGACAACAAGGGTAACCAGCCCGAAGACGAAAAGATCGCCCCGGACGGCCCCCTCGCTTACTGGGCGACCATCCCTGTAAAGGCTATCGTGAGGGACCTGGAAGCCAACGGAATCCCGGCCTTCGTTTCCTACACCGCCGGCACCTTCGTTTGTAACCACGTCTTTTACGCCACCAGGCACTACGCCGAAACCCAGGGATTACCCTTGAAGGTCGGGTTCATCCACGTACCGTTCCTACCGGAACAGGTCGTCGACAAGAAACCCTATCAGGTCCCGAGCATGTCCGAGGATACCATCGCGAGGGCCCTGGAAGTTGCCGTCGGCACAATAGCGGAATCCTAGCCCACCCGAGGGCTGGACGAGGAGAAGGGGACCGGGATGGTTCCGGTCCCCTTCTCGAGCTCTCGCCTTCCGTTTTCTCGGGATACGTCGAAGAATCGACGCTCTCTAGTTGTCGGCGGCATCCGGCATGTGGACGTCGACCTGCGGGTAAGGAATGCTGATGCCCTTCCCGTCGAATACACCCTTCGCCTGGTCCATCATCTGGAAGTATATCGTCCAGTAGTCCTCGCGATTGCACCATCCGCGAACGGTGAAGGTGATGGAACTATCTCCGTAATCGGTCAGGAGAACCTGGGGGGCGGGATCTTCGTGGACCAACTCGTGATCCGAGATCATTCCCATCAAGGTTTCCCTCACCAGGTCCAGATCGTCATCGTAACCCACGCCGAACTTCAGATCCACGCGCCGGGTCGGGTTGACCGAGTAGTTGACGGTGATGGCGTTGGACAGGTTGGCGTTGGGTACTAGAATGCGCTTGTTGTCGGGCGTATTGAGAAGGGTATGAAATACCTGCATTTCGTGGACCGTACCCGCCACCCCGCCGGCCTCGATATAGTCCCCGACGCTGAAGGGTTTAAGCGCCAGGATTAGCACTCCACCGGCGAAATTGGCCAGGCTGCCCTGTAGCGCAAACCCGACGGCAAAGCTGGCGGCACCTATGACGGCTATGAAGGACGTCATCTCCATGCCCAGGACCGACGCCAGCGAGATAATCAGTAAGACTTGCAGGATTATCTTCACGATGGACGTCAAGAAAGCGTGAAGCGACGTATCGATCTTGGAACTCTCCATCTTGCGAGAAAAGATTCGAGTTATGCGACCTATGATGTTGAGACCTACGACCAGGGCGAGTATCGCCCCAGCTATCCGGATTCCGTAGAATATGAACATCGGGTAAAGGGCTTCAAGTTGCACTTCGACCATCCTCCGTTTCGGTTAAGACCGCTTTCGAAATTGACAAACCCCGGGGGGGGGGTTGTCACTTTGCAAGGGGACAGTATCCCCTCTGCCATCATCGAACCGGTATCCCCGTGGCTAGATCTTCATCCAATAAGTCGGTGACGAACATGTAAGCCGGTACGTGCGCCAAGGCCAGGGGCAATGCGGCCGCTTCCAAGGCGCGCTGACTGGTAACGCCACAGGCCCAAAAGGCGGGCACCTCTCCGTCGTGCATGGTCGGTGGCTCCCCCCAATCGGGGGAATGAATATCAGCTATGCCTATATCGATGGGGTCGCCCACGTGGATGGGTCCCCCGTGGGCCATGGTGAAACGACTGCTGACGAGGGTCGCCCGGGTCAAGTGCCTGGGGGCTATCGGGCGCATGGTCACAACGATGGGTCCCTCGAAGGGCCCGGCGCTGCGCGTGGGGATGTTCGTCTCATACATCGGGATGATCCTACCGGTTTCGACGTGGCGTAGGGGTATTCCCGACTCCGAGAGCGCCCTTTCGAAGGTGTAACTGCACCCGAGGAGTATTCCGACGGTATCCTCGTCCCACAGGTGATCCACCCGACGGGCCGTTTCCACCAGATTCCCGTCGCGATATATGTTGTAAAGCCCGAGATCCCTGCTGAGATCCGCTCCCGGGGCGGCTATGGTGGGCTCCGTGGCACCCGGGTCGGTGACATCGA
>SLGS01000193.1 GCA_007136565.1 Clostridia bacterium
GGTGAACGAGGTAATTAGGACCGTCAGGGGAGATATTTCTCCCGAGGACCTGGGTTACTGCCAGACCCACGAACACATTTGGTGCGACTATCGGATGGGAGAGAGGTCCGAGCTGGACTCGCGGGTGCGAAGGGACCCCTCCGACACCATGCTCTACGATGAATTCGATCGAATGCTCGAGGAATTGATTCTATACCGGGACATGGGCGGAGAAGCGATAGTCGACGTCACCACGAACCACTGGCGTCCCGACCATCGGACCCTGGTGGAACTATCCGCCGCTTCCGGTGTGCACATCGTAGCCACGGGAGGCTTCTACGTTTCCTCCACCATACCCCGGGCCATCGACGAGATGAGCCTGGTGGAAATATCAGCGATGTTGGTCGACGAACTGCGCGAGGGCGATCCCGTCACGGGCGCCAGGGTCGGGCTGTTCAAGTCCGCCATAAGTGGTGCGAGAATCGAGGGGACCGAGTTGAAGGCTCTCCGCGCCGTCGCAAGGGCGATGCTGGAGACCGGGGCCGCGATGACCACGCACACCGATGGGGGGACTCGCTACGAGATCCCGGGCGGAACCGTGGGACCCCAGCACATGAAGGTGTTCCAGGAGGAGGGAGTGTCTGCTGATAGGTTGATAGTCGGTCATGTGGACGAGAGACCCGATATCGCCTTGCTCACCGAACTGGCGAGCGAGGGCTGCTATATCCAGTTCGACGTCCTGGGGAAAATGCACTGGCTCCTGGACGAGACTCGAGCTCATCTCATAGCCCAGATGAGAAACAGGGGATACCTGGATCGAATTCTCTTGGGGACCGACCGATGTCGTAAGGCCGAGCTGTACCGCGACATGGGCGGAGTTGGGTACACTTACCCATTCGAAAGATTCTTCGATACATTGCGTCGCGAAGGAGGAATGAGCAACTCCGAGATAGAGGTGATCACCCGGGAGAACCCCGCGCGCGCACTAGCGATACCTTCTGACTAATGTGTTCGCACCTCCCTATTGTTCCAGAGGCAGTTTCACCCAACTTCGTTGACGGGATGACATCTCCACGGCGTTGATGATTTCCTGCACCCGGGCGCTGTCGGCGAAGTCCCCGCCGTGGCTCTCGCCGTGCAGGATTTCGCGCATGAAATCGTGGACCAGGTTGGCGTAGAACATCGATGCCCAGTTTTCGCCTTGGACGTAGCCCGGGGGGAAATACTCATCGGGGATTTGCAGGCGCCGGAAATCGAGGGCCTCGGGTGTTGCGGCGTATAGCGACTGGCATTCCTCGGAATCCTCCACCAGGCGACAGATCAGTGCTCCTCGCGATCCGTATATTCGCGCTTCCACGCCGGGGTAGTTGCCCACGGTGACGTAGCTGGTTTGAATCGAACACAATGTTCCGTTCTCGTGTTCCGCGAGGAACAGGGTCCCATCGTCGACGTTGATTCTCTCCCGGTCCGAATCGAGGTTGGTACGTCGGCGGTATGGGATGAAGTTGCGTATCCTTCCGCACACCTCGCGGATTTGGCTTCCGACGGAAAGCAGACCGATGTCGATTATGGGTGCTCCGTATCCCTCGAGGGACGAGACGGCGATGGCCCCCGGATCGGGGTCATCCCCGATCTTGTCCTCGCCTTCGGGGTACTGGAGATGATCGCGCTTGTCGAGGGGAACGTCCGGATCCAACCACTGGCTGTTTTGTTCGAACCCGTTGAATATGAAGGGCTGCCCGATGAATCCTTCGCGAATCAATTGGGACATGTACATTACGGCCGGAGCGTAGCGGAAGGTAAGTCCGACGCGCGTCTTCAATCCGCGTTCGCGGGCCATAGCATGGGCTCGCCAGACGTCCCTGTAGTCCGAGGCCACGGGCTTTTCGACGAGGCAGTGTTTGCCGGCCTCGAGGGTGGCGAACACGAGTTGGCTATGGTCGCCCCGGGTACAGATGTCTACGGCATCGATGTCTTCGCGAGCGAGGACCTCTTCGAAGTCCGTTGTGATTTCTGGGACGTCGAATTGGCGGGCTCGCTCCCTCGCGAGATCCTCCCTCAGGTCGCAGATAATCACCGGATCGGCCAGGGGGGACCTGGCTAACCCCGGCAGATGAGCGTCGCGGGCCCATTTGCCGGCACCGATTATAGCAACTCTAACCGCATCGACCATAATAGCATCCCATCCCTTCTCCACTGTTCACGGGCCTAGAGCCTGCCCAGGCCGCGGGCGATGTCCACCGCCTGCATTACATCCATGGCCGCCATACCCCTGGGGATGATGACCATCGGACCCCGTCGGCAGCCCAGGCCGTTATGAATGTAGTCCGCTATGGTCCCGGTCACGAGTTCTGGATCGTAGAGGCTTTCCTCAACCATCCGCGCCAGATCTCCGGATTCGAGGCACCCCTCGAGGTCGTCTACGTACACGCCACCCGCCCGATGGATGAGTTCGAAGGGTAGTTCCTGGCCCCCGCCCATGGACATTATCACTGCATCGTCTTCGACCCATTCGTCGGAGAAGAGAGCCTCATCGGCATCGGTCATCGTGATGATGAGGGAGCTCCTGCGAACGGCGATTTCGGGGCTGGATACTGGGTTGATATCGATGCCGTGGTCCCGGAATCGCCGAACGAATTCTCGCCGGCTGTCCTCATTCTTGGAGAGGACATCTACCCGATCTATTCGATATCGATGCAACAGGGCTTGCAGGGTGGTGTAAGCGAGCCGCCCGGCGCCGAACAGGCAAAGACCGGGAAAGTCTTCCCGCCCAAGGCCCTCGAGGGCTGCCGCGGCTACGGCCCCGACCCGCCACTTATAGGCCGTTCCCTCCTCGA
>SLGS01000095.1 GCA_007136565.1 Clostridia bacterium
TCTCTCGAAATCTTCCGTCGTGGTGGATGCCCTCCTGGGCACCGGGCTCGAGGGAATATTGAGGCATCCCTACGATAAGCTAATAGCGGCGATAAACCGGGCTAGAAATCGCGTAGTCTCCGTGGATGTGCCCAGCGGATCCGATGCGGACTCGGGCAGCGGGCTTCCCGTTTCAGTTATGGCGGACGTCACGGTGACGTTCGGTGCCCCCAAGCCCGGGATCCTACTGGAGCCCGGGAATCTCGCGGCGGGTCGCGTGGTCCTGACCGATATCGGTATTCCCAGGGATGTCTTGAGGGAGGCCTGGGGAGTGGGTGCGTCGAGACTGATCTGGACCCACGAAGACCAGGTTCGTTCTTACCTTCCCAAGAGATCGGCCGTGGGGCACAAGGGGACCTTCGGTCACTTGTTAATCGTCGGGGGATCCCGCGGTTTGACCGGGGCCCCGACCATGACCGCCGAGGCGGCCCTGAGAACCGGGGCCGGTACCGTAACCTGTGCCATAGCCGACACCCTCCAGGACGTCCTCGCCTCCAAGCTCACGGAGGCCATGACCCTGGGACTTCCCACGCTGGATGAAGAGATCTTGGTGCCCGAGGCTACGGACGTGCTCGCAGAAGCCCTGGCCGGGTCGGACGCTCTCGCCATAGGTCCCGGATTGGGACGCGACGAAAGCGCCCGGGAACTGGTCATCCGGCTGCTGGAGGCACTCGGCGAGGGAAACGGTCCTCCGATAGTCCTCGATGCCGACGCGATTAACGCCCTGGCGCCCGATCCCGGTTTGATCAGGACCTTTGGGTTGGAAGGACGGACCGTCATGACCCCCCATCCCGGCGAATTGGCCCGATTGGTCGACGAGGACCTCGACGCCATCACGGCCGACAGGGCCGGATGGGCCCGCCGGGCGGCGGTATTGACCGGCAGCGTTATTCTCCTCAAGGGTGCGCCCGCGGTGATCGCCTCTCCCGGGGGTACCGTCGCGGTGAACTCCACGGGGAACGTAGGGTTGGCGACGGGAGGATCCGGGGATCTTCTCACGGGCATAGTGGCCGCACTGCTGGCCGAGGGGACTCCGCCGTGGCGCGCCGCGGTGACGGCCTGTTACGTTCACGGCCGGGCGGCCGACCTCGGGATACTCACGATCCACCCCAGGAGCCTTCTACCCAGGGATGTGGCCGACTACCTATCGGATGTATTCCTTGAACTCGAACGGGGCAACGCATAGCGAAAGGGTGAGGTTGGCTGGTGCGCCATTTCGAGGGAGGACTCAGGCCGAACTGGCTCGAGATAAACTTAGATATCCTGGCTGAAAATGTAATGGCGATGCGCGAATTCCTCGATCGAAGGGGGGGACGTCGGGCCGAGATGGCCGCCGTCGTTAAGGCGGAGGGCTACGGACACGGCGCCATCCCGGTGGCGAGCGCCGCCCTGGCGGCCGGAGCCGATCTATTGGCGGTCGCCATAGCGGACGAGGGCCTGGCACTGCGTTCCGAGGGATTCGATTGTCGCATCCTCGTCCTCGGCTGGACCCCGCCGGAGTTGATGCCGGCGGTTGTCGAGGCGAATCTCACCCCCACGGTATTCTCCCTATCGGACGCCCGCGCCCTCTCGGATGCGGCCGTCGCCTTGGACCGAGATGTCCCGGTGCACGTCAAGCTGGACACCGGTATGTCCCGGGTTGGGATGCCAGTGTCCGACGAGACCGTTGGGGCAATCCTCGAGATCGCCGCCATGCCCCGAATCCGCCTGGAGGGCCTGTTTACCCACTTTGCCGTGGCGGACGAGGATCCGGTCTTCACCCGCTTCCAGGTTCGCGGCTACAAGCACGTGTGCAATCGCCTCGCGCTCGCGGGCCTGGACATCCCCGTCAAACACCTTTGCAATAGTGCGGGCATCCTGGATTTTCCGGATGTCGCCGAGGATATGGTTCGACCCGGCATCACCATGTACGGGGTATATCCCTCGCCCACGGTGAGCCGCAGTGTTCCCGTGAGACCTTTCATGACCTGGAAGACCCGGATAGCCCAGGTCAAGGAACTCCAACCCGGGGATTCCGTGGGCTACGGACGGGTTTTCGTCGCCGGCGAGCCGTCCACCATTGCCACCTTGCCCGTCGGTTACGCCGACGGTTACCCGCGGGGGCTTTCCGGGGGCGTGGGAGAAGTCCTGATACGCGGGCGGCGTTGCCCCGTCGTCGGGCGAGTCTGCATGGACCAAACCATGGTCCTGGTGCCCGAGGATCTTTCCCCGGTCGCCGGCGAAGAAGTAATTCTCATGGGATCCATGGCAGGGGAAACGGTGGACGTGGAGGAATTATCTCGTAAGCTGGGGACGATCGCCCACGAGATCTTTACTCGCATAGGGCCCAGGGTGCCCAGGATGTTGTTTAGAGGAGAAGAATTCGTGGGTCGCGCCAAGCTTTTGAGTTACGGTGTAGATACTCATTCCCCTGGAGGGATTGAACGATGACCGAGCCCAAGGAAATTAGCGTCCAGTTTACCCCGGATCTTCTCGAAGAGATGGATGATCTGGCCAGGTCCTTGGACCTGACCCGGGACGAACTCATATGCGACGTAATGCAATCATACCTGAAGGTTCGCCGTGGCTACGACCTGCAACAATCCCTGCGCTCGGGTTACGAGAAAATGGGGGATTTGAACCTCAGGATCGCCGAGAACATGTTGCCCCTGGAGAACGAGGGGTCGGACGTTCACATGCAGAACCTCCTGGGGGGAGGAGACTTTGCGGGTTGCTAGGGGAGACATCTTCTTCGCCGATCTCAGCCCCGTGGTCGGCTCCGAACAGGGTGGCGTTCGACCGGTGCTCGTCATCCAAAACGACGTGGGCAACAGGTTCAGTCCAACCGTAATCGTGGCCGCCATTACCTCCCGGATTTCCAAGTCCCAGCTGCCAATCCACGTGGAGCTCACGGTTGAGGATCACGGACTCGACCGCGACTCCGTCGTTCTGCTGGAACAGATTCGCACCATAGACAAAAGACGCCTGAAAGAAAAGGTCGCCAGGCTCGGTCCCGAGACCATGCAGAGGATAGACCAGGCCCTCATGATCAGCCTGGGTCTGGCGGATATATAGTTCGGGGAAGGAGATCGATTTCGATGTTAATCTCCCAGCTGTCCAGGAAGAGGCTGGCCAGCCTACCCACGCCCCTTCATCCCCTTCCGAGGTTTGCCGAGGCCCTGGGGGCCGAGAATATCTGGATCAAGCGCGACGATCTGACTGCGCTCGGTCTCGGTGGGAACAAGGCTCGCAAGCTGGAGTTCCTCGTCGGAGATGCCCTCCAAAAAGATTGCGACGTACTGATAACTACCGGTGGAGTACAGTCAAACCACGCGCGAATGACGGCGGCCGCGGCGGCGGTCGTGGGGTTGGATTGCGTATTGGTCCTGACCGGTGAGGAACCGCCGCTTCCCTCGGGCAACCTGCTCTTGGATACGTTGTTTGGGGCGCAGGTGATCTTCTGCCCCGAGGAGGAGGCCCCAGAACGCATGGAGTCCGTCGCCCGCGACCGCAGGGAGCGGGGGAGTCGCCCCTACATAGTTCCCCTGGGTGGTTCTGTCCCCGTCGGTTGCGTGGGGTACGTCCTCGGTGGATTCGAATTGATGGGACAGACTGTCGATGCGGATCTCGATTTCGGCCACATCGTCATGGCCTCCGGTTCGGCCGGTACGGCGGCGGGACTCGCCCTCGCCCTGGCCCGGATGGAAGCCCCCGTGACCTTGCACACCGTCAGCGTCAGCCGCTGCGCCGACCAGCTTCGGGATATGACCCGCGAGCTGATCGTAGACACCTCCCGCCTGCTGGGTTGGGATCCCGGGCGCGCCACGGAGATCTTCCGGGTGCACGATGGGTACGTAGGGGGTGGATACACAGTTCCCACCGATGAGGGGGTGGAGGCGATCAAACTCCTGGCCGATACGGAGGCCATCGTCACCGATCCCACCTACACCGGTAAGGCCCTGGCGGCCCTGGTGGATTTGCTACGCCGGGGGGAAATCCCAAGAGACGAGGGTGTCGTGTTCTTGCACACGGGAGGTTTTCCCGCGAACTTCGCCCGACCGGAAATCCTCCTGGATCATAATTGGAAGCGGTGATCGCGGTTGCACATAGGGATAACGACCGCATTGGATTACGATAGCGATAGGATCAATTGTCCGCGCGACTACGTCGAGGCCACGCGATCCGCCGGGGGGATACCCTGGTTGTTGCCACTTTTCCATCGAGACACGGAGGCCCCCGAGCCCCGGGAATACCTGGACGGCTTGGATGGCCTGCTGCTCAGCGGGGGAGTCGATGTCGATCCGGCTCGCTTCGGCGAGGAGCCCCTTCCGGATCTCGGTTCCGTGACTCCCGAGCGAGATGCCATCGAATTGGCCCTGACCAGGCGTGCGCTGGAGAAGGATATTCCCGTGTTAGGCATATGCCGGGGAGCGCAGGTACTCAATATCGCTGCCGGGGGATCGGTATACCAGGACATTAACTCCCAGGTCGGCGGAGTCCTGCAACACCGACAGACGTCTCCGAGGTGGCATCCCGCCCACACCATATCGGTGACTCGGGATACCCGGTTGCTACGGATCCTCGGATCGTCGCGGATCGGTGTAAATAGCGTTCACCACCAGTCGGTTCGCGACCTCGGAAGTGGCTTGGTGGTTTCCGCCCGCGCCCCCGACGGTGTCATCGAGGCGATAGAGAGTCGGGATGCTTCCTTCGTCGTCGGGGTCCAATGGCATCCGGAGAACATGGCTAAATCATCACCCCCCATGAGGGCGCTTTTCGAAGCCTTCATGGAAGCCGCCAAGAAGCACTCCAGGGGCTTGCGATGAGCCGCGCGCCGGCGCCGAGGTCCAGGGCCCGCGAGGCCGGGTTGAGGATCCCCGGGATGCCCCCGGGTCCCTTCAACGCCATCACCGACGTGCCCGGGGTCAAGGTCGGCCACAGCACTCTCTGGTCCGGCGAAGGACCCCTGGTCCCCGGATCGGGGCCCGTGAGGACCGGATGCACGGCGATAGTCCTCGGACCCGGAAACACATTCAGGGCAAAGTTCCCGGCGGCTGTCCACGTCCTAAACGGCTTTGGTAAGGCCGTCGGCCTTCCCCAGGTAGTGGAGCTGGGCGAGATCGAAACCCCGATATTGCTGACGAACACCCTAAACGTCGGTCGCGTGGCCGATGCCCTCCTCGATTACCTCCTACAGCTCAACCCCGACGTGGGGACGGAAACCGGCACCATCAATCCGGTGGTGTTGGAGTGCAACGATTCCGAGTTGAACGACATAAGGGGTAGACACGTCGGGCGGCGCGAGGTGTTCGATGCCCTGGAGTCGGCGTCGGGCAATGAGGTGGCCGAAGGCGTCGTCGGGGCCGGAACCGGCATGAGGTGCTACGGGCACAAGGGAGGAATCGGCACATCTTCGCGCATCGTGGGAGTGCCGCGTGGGGCCGGAGACGAAGAACTGTGGGAGGGAGAGGACACCTACGTTCTCGGGGCCCTGGTCATGAGCAACTTCGGTACCTGGGAGGATTTTCGCCTCATCGGTGCCCCCGTTGGATCCCTCCTGCCCGCGCCCGATGGACAGCCCGCGGATCCCGGGGGCTCCGTCGCAGTGGTGTTGGTGACCGACGCGCCCGTGGATGCCCGGCAGCTGGGCCGGATTGCCCAAAGGGGCGCCCTGGGCCTCGGACGCACGGGAAGCATCGCGAGCAACGGCAGCGGGGACTTCATCGTCGCGGTATCGACCAACGAGAGGATACCGCATTCGCCCGGCGGATACCGGGCCAAACGCGACGTCTTCATAGATGGTCACCCGGGGATCAACGCCATCTTCCGGGCGGCCGTAGAGGCGACGGAGGAAGCCGTCATCAACAGCCTGTTCGTGGCGGATACGGTTTCGGGCAGAGACGGGAATATCTCGCCGGGGCTACCGGTGGATGATTGTCTCGCAATAGTCGACGGGATTTTCGAGGGGAGCGATGGTTGTTGAACGAGCGGTCCGAGATACTCGTGGAGGTGACCCGGGGCGATCTGGTGGAATGCGTCCACCGGGGCTCGGTGGCGGTGGTGGACAGTTCCGGGGGGCTCTTGGCGTACGCGGGTGACCCCGAGTTGGTCACTTTCATGCGGTCGGCGTCTAAACCCCTGCAGGCGATGCTTCTGATTGAGAGCGGGGCGGCGGATGATTTCGGGCTGGCCGAGTCCGAATTGGCCGTCGCCTGTGGATCCCATAGTGGCCAAAGGGAGCACGTCGAAGCGGTTAGTGCCCTCCTGGAAAAGGCGGGGGTTTCGCCGGGTCTGCTGGATTGCGGCGTCCATCCGCCGATAGATAAGGACTCGCGAAAGGCCCTTTACGAATCGGGGGAGAGACCCTGGGAAATCCATTGCAATTGCTCGGGGAAGCACGCCGGGATGCTGGCCGTTTGCGCGAAACTGGGAATCGACCCCGCGGATTATCGTCGCGTGGGGCACCCCGTCCAGGACCTGCTCTTGGAAATCGTCGCGGACATGTCGGGCATCGCCGCGGAGGAGATACGATTGGCTCCGGACGGTTGCGGAGTCGTCGTGCACGGAATACCCGTGATGAACATGGCCTACGCTTTCGCGAGCTTGGCCACCGGGGTCGGCCTTCCCAGCGGCCGGGCGGAGGCGGCCTCCAGGATTCGCTCTGCCATGCGCTCGAATCCACTCCTGGTCGCCGGAAACCAACGACTATGCACGGCGATACTTGGCCTGGACTCCTCGAGGTTCGTGGCGAAAAGCGGTGCCGCCGGCGTGTATTGTATCGGGGATTCTCAACTCGGGCTGGGGATCGCCGTGAAGACGGAAGATGGCGACGGACGGGCGGCCGGGATGACGGCGGTAGAGACTATGCGCCAGCTAGAGTTACTGTCCGCGGAGGACGCTGGACACCTGGAGAGATTCCGGGTGGTGGCCAATACCAACCTGCCCGGTGATAGTGTCGGAGAGGTACGACCCGTTTTCGCCCTTAGGAGCGGGCGAATCCAGGCGTCTCAGAAAGGAGTTGCCACATGAGGATTTACGTGTCGGCGGATCTCGAAGGTGTCAGTGGAGTCGTCCACGGGGACCAGGTGGGTGCCGGTGGGCCCGACTACGCCCGGACGAGGAAATTGGTTACCGAGGAGGTCAATGCCGCCGTGGCCGGCGCCCTCGAGGGCGGGGCCAGCGAGGTAGTGGTGAACGACGGGCACGGTGGCATGCGAAACATACTCATAGAAGATCTTCATCCGCAAGCCCGCCTGATTACCGGGGCTCCCAAGCTCATGGGTCAAATGGAGGGGATCGACAGTCCCGAAGGATTTGCCGGCCTGGCATTCGTGGGATACCACGCCAGGGCGGGGACCCACGGCGTGCTCAACCACACCATCTCGGGGGCGGTGGTCGCTCGTTTGCTCCTGAATGGAGTGGAAGTGGGAGAGGCGGGTTTGAACGCCGCCATAGGCGCACATTTCGGTGTGCCCCTGGTATTTGCCAGTGGCGATGGCGCCACCTGCGAGCAGGTCTTGGAACTCGATCCGGCGGCCACCGTCGTCGCCGTAAAAGAGGACGCCGGGCGTTATGCCGCTTCGTGCATGTCCCCCGAAAAGGCCCGGGAGTCCATCAGGAAGGGAATGGTCGAGGCCGTCCGCGCCCTGGGTAGGGGTGAGATCCCCGTTCCCGAGGCCGGGGGGGAAACCACGGTGGAGCTGACGACCCGCGATACCGCCATGGCCGACTTGGCGGGATTGCTGCCCGGATCCACCAGGCTAAGTCCTCTTCAGCTGGAATACACCGCCGAAGACGCTCCGTCCGCGTACAGGGCCCTGAGGGCAATGATCTACCTGGCCTCGTGCGCCAACCGCTGAGATTTGAAAGGGGATAGGCACTTGGACAAGGATAATACCCTGGAAGAAATCGGTGGAATCGCCCTGTCCCGGATCTGTGGGCGCGCCGAAGAACTCATGGGCGAGATTCGCGACTTGAGACGGGATTTACATCGCAACCCGGAGTTGGGCATGGAGGAGACCCGGACCGCTTCCATAGTGGCGGAATACCTCCGGCGGCTGGATATCGAGGTGTCCGAGGGCGTCGGTGGCACCGGCGTCGTGGGGCTCTTGCGGGGCGGTACCGATGGTCCGACCGTGGCGCTTCGGGCCGACATGGATGCCCTGCCGATGGACGAGGATACCGGCGTTGATTACGCTTCGTCGGTACCCGGGAAGATGCACTCCTGCGGTCACGATGCCCACACGGCCATATTACTGGGAACCGCCCGGATGCTTTCCGAACTGACCGACGCTGGATCCAACCTGAAGGGCAACGTGAAGTTCCTCTTCCAACCCGCGGAGGAGGGTCCCGGTGGAGCGCAGCCCATGCTCGACGATGGAGCCTTCGACGCCCCGGCGGTAGACGCGGTCTTCGGTTTGCACGTGGATGTGAACTTGCCCACTGGAACCGTGGGCAGCCGGCGTGGAGTCATGACCGCGGCCGCGGACGAGGCGAGGATAGAGATAGTGGGTAAGGGTGGTCACGGAGCCCACCCCCATACCGCCGTGGACAGCGTAGTGGTCGCTTCCTACGTGGTGACGGCGCTGCAGACCCTGGTGAGCCGAGAGGTATCGCCGGCGGATTCGGCGGTCTTCAGCGTGGGCCGCATCGCCGGGGGATACAGGAATAACATCATCGCTCCCAAGGTCAACATGGAGGCCACGGTCAGGACGCTCTCTCGCGAGGTTAGGGACGTGTTGCCGGGCAGGATCGAGGGGATCGTTCGAGGTGTTTGTGAGGCCATGCGGGCGGATTACGGGTTGGAGTACGATTACGGATATCCACCGCTGGAAAATAGCGATGAGATGGTGGACCTCTTCTTCCGCAGTGCCGGGGCGTTGCTGGGTTCGGGCTCGGTGGTCGAGATCGATGACCCCAGCATGGGAGCCGAGGACTTCGCCTACTTCGCCGAGGCAGCACCGGCTTGCTTCTATCGCCTCGGAGTAAGAAACGAAGAGAAGGGATTGGGAGTATACCCCAACCACAATCCCAGGTTCGACATCGACGAGGATGCCCTGGTGGTAGGCGCCAAGACCATGACCGTCCTGGCCCTGTCGTATCTCTCGCCGAAGGATTAGCGGGGACTTCTCGCGCCCCCTTTATCCCGATCTTCGAGCTTTCGGTCCCGGCCGCCCGTTTCCCGTTTGCGGCCGGGACCGAAACTCCCTATCTACTTCATCGGTCGTCCCCGCGCCACGGTTCCCGGCCTCCGCGTCCGCGGGGGTTGCAATTGACACGGGGAAACGGGTAAAAAGGATTGGACGGGAAGTACCCTCGAGATCTTTTCATGGGTCTTCCCGTCCAAGGAGTAACCCGGGAGGGACTCCCGTTCCCGGGAGGGGACAGTTTTCGAGTCAGGACTTCGAGTCGTCGAGTTGCGGAGCCGGTTTTTGATCCATCGAGGGGGAATCCCGCTTTGCGCAGTGAAGATATTTCGCCCGAAAGGCGAGATGAATTGATCGAGTGGGCTGCCCAACGGATCTATCAGTGGGATATGGTCGCTCCGGCGATCATGCTGTTCGATGGATTTAGGCCCATATCTTTCGTTACGAGCCAGGGAATGCACATGTTAGCGCCCTTCACCAACCTCTTCACGGGTCATCCCTATGCCACCGAAATAGGGTATCTCCTCCAGGATAGGAAGAACCTGGATACGCTGGTGGAGCGACTCGAGGATATGATCGAGGAAGAGGAGCGAGAAAGGCGCGAAGCTCGCAAGAGGAAGGCCGAAGAGGCCGCCCAGGACGCTAAAGATCAGACCGATGAAAATGATGGCTAGGGGCTAAGCGCACGACGGCTTGCACCGAGGGTCCGCCGATAACGAAGGGGATCCGGGAGGAGGAGAGACTGTTTGCCGACGGAAGGTACGACGAAGATTCCGAAGGACCAGATTCAATCCATAATTGCCACCGACTGCGGTAGTACGACTACCAAGGCGATCTTGATCGAAAAGCGAGGTGACGAGTATCGACTCATCGTGCGGGGAGAAGCCCCGACGACGGTCGAGGCTCCCTTCGAGGACGTCACCATGGGTGTTCGCAACGCGGTGACCGAAGTCGAGGAACTCTCCGGTAAGACATTTCTCGAGCCGGACGGGGTAATACGGCCCAGGGAATCGGATACCCGGGGCGTGGACGTCTACCTTTCGACCAGTAGCGCGGGTGGCGGTCTCCAGATGATGGTCGCCGGCGTGGTAAAGACCATGACCGCCGAGAGCGCCGAGCGCGCAGCCCTGGGGGCCGGAGCCATCGTGATGGATGCCATTTCCGTCGACGACGGTCGACTCCCCCACCAAAAGATTTCCAGAATACGTCAACTACGCCCCGACATGATATTGCTCTCGGGAGGAGTCGATGGCGGGACCATTACGCACGTCAGCCAGATCGCGGAGCTGATCGCCGCCGCCGATCCGAGACCGAGATTGGGAATCGGGTTCCAACTTCCGGTCATCTTCGCCGGTAACAAGGACGCCAGGTCGCACGTCGAAAGCACCCTAGGCGAGACGCTCGATCTCCGGGTAGTGGACAACATACGCCCGGTATTGGAAGAGGAAGTCCTGGAGCCGGCCCGAGAAGAGATACATAACCTCTTCATGGAGCACGTGATGGCCCAGGCCCCCGGATACAACAAGCTGATGCGCTGGACGGATGCACCCATCATGCCCACGCCCGGTGCCGTCGGACTCGGCATCCAAAACGTGGCCAAACAATACAAGATGGAAGTATTGGGCGTAGACATCGGGGGAGCCACCACCGACGTTTTCAGCGTTTTCGCCGGTACCTTCAACCGCACCGTTTCCGCCAACCTCGGGATGAGCTACAGCATCTGTAACGTCCTCCTGGAGACCGGGCTGGACAATATATCCCGCTGGCTTCCCATGCGGGTTCCGGAAGATTCGCTGCGCAGCAGGATTCGCAACAA
>SLGS01000187.1 GCA_007136565.1 Clostridia bacterium
CTCCGACGGGGTCGACGTTGGGATCGGAGGATCGAACGGCGACCTTCGATCGGGCCCCGGCCTCGCGAACGATATCGATGATCTCCACGTCACCCTCGTGGACTTCGGGAACCTCCAGCTCCATCAATCTCTTGATCAACTGGGGATGCGAACGCGAGAGCACTATCTGCGGCCCCTTGGTCGTCTTGCTCACCTCGGCGATGTACAGCTTGATCCTATCGCCTTCGCGTACCCGTTCCCCGGGAATCTGCTCCGAGGGTTCCAACATGGCCTCGGTGGTCCCCAGGTCCACGAACACGCTGCCGTGGTGCACCCGCTGGACCAGGCCGGTTATCATGTCGCCTTCCTTCTCGATGAAACTATCATAAATCCTATCGCGCTCGGCCTCGCGGACCCTCTGGGTGATCACCTGCTTGGCGGTTTGAGCCGCGATCCTGGCGAAGCGCTCGGGAGCCACTTCGTACTCGACCCGGTCGCCGATCTCGTAGGACGAGTCCACCTCGCGAGCCTCCTCGAGGGATATCTCGGTGTCGGGATCCTCGACCTCCTCGACCACTTCTTTGAAGGAACTGATCTTGATGCCGCCCGAGTCGCGGTCGAGGCGCACCTCCACGTCCTGGTTTGCCCCGTAGTTGCGGCGATAGGCAGACTTAACGGCCGACTCGATGGCCTCGAGGAGCGTATCCCTATCCACCCCGTATTGCTTGTTCAGTTCGTCCAGAGCACTCATAAATTCGAAACTCATCCTGTGCCCCTCCCCACGCCGGCCCCAGGACGGGACCGGGACGCGTAATGGCTGCAAATCCTGACGAATACTCTCATCCTTCGAAGACCAGTTTCGTCCTCGATACCTTCTCGCGCGGTATGCGCCGGGTATCCCCATCTACGTCCAAGAGCAAGTCTTCGCCGTCGATGCCGCGAAGGATGCCCATAAACTCCTTATCGCCGTCTATCGGCGCGTAGGTCCGAACCTGCACCTTCCGACCGGTAAAGGCCTCGAATTCCCGCGGCTTTTTCAACACCCGCTCCAGCCCCGGCGACGAAATCTCCAGGTAGAAACCCTCCGGCAAGAAATCCTCTTCGAAGTCCAAGCGGGCGCCCAGGAGATTGTTGAATTCCTGGCAGTCTCCCACCGTGGGACCACGCCCATCGGGTTCGAACAGTGTCACCTGTATCCGCGGCATATCCTTTTTCCCGATTATCTCTATGTCGAGGACTTCAAAACCCTCCGCCGCTGCGATGGGCTCAGCCATCTCGTAAAGCATCTGCAGCAATTGTCCTTTGCTCTTCACGGCCATCCCTCCCCGTGGGCGGCGGTCTTACCCGACGCGCCCCGTTAACACGGAAAAGAGTGGGTGGGCACCCACTCTCGCGGCGACAATCCCAGGATTTCGCACAACGATACCGACTACAACACTGAAAAGAGTATAGCATAGCGATTGGGCCCTTACAACTGACGCCGCCCGCCTCGCCCGAGGCCCCGGCGCCCGCCCGGAGGTGTCCGGGAAACCGGAATCCGACCCGAAGCCCGGGGAGGCCGGCGCTTCGATACCCGACCTCGCGGATCGCTTGCTCTATCTACCCCGGTTCCCCCCAGGATCGGACCAGGGCCGCCTCGTCGGCGTAGTCCTCCTCGGAGTCCACCGGGACCTCCAAGATGAAGGGCAGATCCCTCAAGATCGGATGATTGATTATCCCGCGAAGACCCCGCTCTCCTATCTTTCCGCGACCCATTCTGGCATGGCGGTCGCGAAGGCTCCCCGACGGGAGGGCGGAATCGTTGAGGTGCACGACCTTGAGGCGCACCAGGCCCAAGAGATCGTCTATTTCCCCCAGGTAAGAGTCGAGTCCACGGGGCCGATCCAGGGGGTACCCCCGAGCAAAACTATGGCAGGTGTCGATGCAAAGGCCGAGTCGGTCGGGCCAACCCATCGCATCGAACACCGTGGCCAACTCCCCGGGGGTACTCCCGAACTCGTTGCCCGCACCGGACATCATTTCCAATAGCAGCATCGGGTACTCCCGATTCCCTTCCGCCGCGGACAATACTTCGGACAAGCCCTCCACGACGAGTTCCGCAGCCCGGTCCATCCCCCGGCCGCCGTGGCTGCCCGGGTGCACCACCAGGTAGGGGACGTCGAGAAACCGGCAACGCTCCATGTCCTCCACCAGGGTGCTGCGGGCGAACTCGCGAACCCGCGACTCTGTGGAGGCCAGGTTGACGGTGTAGGGCGCGTGCATCACCACTACCCCCGGTCCATGGGCGCTCCGGACCTCCCGATAACGTGTCGCCTCCGGTTCGGCCACTCGACGCTGTCGACCACCCCGGGGATTCCGGGTGAAATGCTGCACACAGTCGAGCCCCAAGGCCACGGCGTTCTCGGCCGCGCGCACGAAATTGCCGGCCGAGGAGAGATGCGCTCCGACGAGCAAGGATAATCGCCCCCTTCGTGGTAAAGATATCCTCTATGAGCCAGCGGCGAAAGCGTCGCCCGCCGAAGGTATGGCGACGGAGAAGCCGAAAACCGAATCCAGGAGGTGCACCCGTGGAAGTCACCGATTCGGACGTGGCGCGATACAGGGTACTGGCCCGGGACCTGTTGACCCCTTACCGCCGGCTATTACATAGGCTGGTCTCGGCCGGCGGAGTGCGGGGCGACGACGATTCGATCCGCCACTGCGCACAGGTCCTGGCGGACTCGATGAGGAATGTGGGCATCGAGACCACCATCCTTCCCTCCGGGGGGGCTCCGGTGGTACTCGGGCGCTATTCCCCCGCCCCCGCGGACCAGGATCGCCCCACGTTGTTGATCTACGGACATTACGACGTCGAACCCGCCGATCCGCGGGAGTGGGACCATCCTCCCTTTGAGGTCACCCTGGAATCGGGCCGCTTCTACGGCAGGGGGACCGCCGACGACAAAGGGCCCATCGCCTGCCACCTCATGGCCCTCCATCTCCTCCGATCCGCCGGCGAAGAGCCATCGGCAAACCTCCTCTTCTTATTCGAAGGAGGCGGGGAATCGGGGAGCCCCGGCCTGGCGGAATTCGCCAGTTCGCACCTGGAACTGCTGGATGCGCGGGCGGCTTACAGTTCCGACGGACCCATCCGGGGCGACGCTCCCAACATCTACCTCGGTGCCAGGGGGCTTTTGAGCCTGGAGATCGCCATCGGTGCGTCCGGGGATGATCTGCACGCCGCGGACCACTCGGGACTCGTCCAAAATCCCGCGCTGGAGATATCGCGCCTGGTAGCCGGACTGGTTGGAGACCGGGGAGAATGCCTCATTCCCGGGTTCTACAGGAACGTCCGCGAACAGGACCCACCCGCGGGGTGCGGGCAACCGGGGATACTCCTGCGCCCGTCGTGCAACGTCTCCATGGTATCCGCTGGAGAACCGGGAACCGGGGGCAGTTCCGTCGTACCCGGTTCGGCTAGAGCCCGCATCGATTTCCGACTGGTACCCGACCAGGACCCGGTTCGAATCCTGGGCCTGGTGGACGGTCACCTCGGGTCCCTGGAGCCCGAGGCCCGATATCGCGTACTCGCTTCGGTGCCCCCCTCTCGCACGGATCCGGATCGACCGGAGGTCGCGAAACTAGAGCGGATATTGAAGGTGGTCTCGGGGCGAGACCCCTACATTTACCCGTTAATGACTGGATCGGCGCCGGACTTCATCTTCACGCGAATCCTCGGGATACCTTCGCTTTGGGTTCCCTACGCGGACCGCGACCGCCGGAGCCACTCGCCCGAGGAGAGCCTGCGCGTGGGCGCGGCATTTTCGGGTACACTTATATCGGCCACCGTATTCCGGGGCCTCCTCGCAGCGGAAACGCCCAGTTAGGGTCCAAATTAGGAGAGGAAGTTCATATGACCAAGAAAATCGTCGTCACCGATCCCAGGCAAAAGGAGTTGATCTCCCAACTCCGAGAACGAGCCCCGGGCGTCACTTTCGTCCCCGTGGAGGAGGAATCCCTTCCCGAGGAGATAGTGGACGCGGAGGTGTTGCTCGGTAGGATATCGGGGGAAACCCTGGCGCGGGCCGATAATCTCCGCTGGGTCCACGTGAATTCCGCCGGCGTCGATTACCTTCCGCTGGATCAACTGCGGGAAAAGGGAGTCATGCTCACCAACGGCAGAGGTATACACGCGGATACCATCGGGGATCACGTCATGGCCTTCGCCCTGGCCCACAGCAGGGAAATCCTCGTCTTCCACGACCGAAAGATTCGCGGAGTGTGGGACCGCGAGTGCTCGGTGCGGGAGCTTCGCGGTCTCACCATGGGTATCGTCGGCACAGGAGGCATCGGGGCCGGGGTGGCCAAACGCGCTCGCAGCTTCGGTATGAAGATATTGGGAGTCAACCGATCGGGGCAACCGGTAGAGGGTTTCGACCGTGTCACTTCCTTTGAACACCTGGATCGAGTAATCGAGGCAGCGGATTACCTGGTCCTCGCCTGTCCCCTAACGGGGGAAACCCGGGGGTTGATCGGTCCCGAGCGCCTGCGGCTCCTGGGTCCGGGGGGCTTTTTGATCAACATCGCCCGCGGCGAGGTCGTGGACGAAGCCGCCCTGGCGGATGCCCTTACCCGGGGAGATATCGCCGGAGCCGGGCTCGACGTCTTCGAGGAAGAACCGCTTCCCGAGGACTCTACCCTTTGGAAGATCGATAGCGTGATGATAACTCCGCACGTCGCCGGAAGACAAAGCGGCGCGGCCCAAATCGGGGCGGATCGATTCCTGCGCAATCTCGAATCCTACCTTGAGGGCCGCGGAATGGACTGGCTCGTGGATTACGATAAGGGATACTGAGGAATACCCCGTGCGACGAGCGCACGGGAAGTCCGGCGAGGACTCACTCCTCGCCGGATGGTCCCCCGCCCTCGAGGTCCAAGGATACGGAGTCCGCCAAGATCCCCTGTACATCGGTGATCAATTGGACGAGCCTGACCTCGGCGTCGAGGAACTCCCGCACTTCCGGCCTAAACTCCAGGGATTCCCGGAGCTTGGCCAGGTTCTCCCGGTCTTCATCACCCAGTTCCTCTCCCCCCAGCTGGCGGGCGTGGTATTCCATCTGCTTTTGGCGAAAGTCGGTTACCATCTCGACGGCCTTCTCGTCGGCCATCACCTTCTCGCGCGCGGCCAGGTAACGCCGGTTTTCTTCGGATTCGCGGATGGCCTTGGCCAACCGGTGCGCTGAGTCATAAACGTTCTGCAAGCATTACACCTCCAGTAAATATCGTCGCCGGTTCATCGCGATCCTCGAGTCTATTCTACGGGCGGCGAGAGATAGGCTCCCTCGGCCTCCGCCAGGGGTGCACCGCCTCCCTCTTCGTTTCTACAGATGGTGGCGGAAGTTCGATGCAGCCGACCCCGGTGGCTGTCCACCCGGGCGGTCACGAGCAAGTCGGTTTCCACGGGTACGGGGGCGTGGTACCTGACCTTCATCTCCGCCGTCATGGTGGCCACACCCCTGGTCCGATAGATCGCCCACCACATCGCGTCGTCCAGTATGGCCCCTACCGTGCCGCCGTGGGTTACGCCGTCGAACCCCTGGAAAGCCGGGGGGACGGCGAACTCGCATCGGACCCCGTCCTCGGCGTTGGCGAATCTCATTTTCAACCCGATGGGATTATCCTGCCCGCATATGATGCAACCGTTGGACATGATTTCTCCCCGATCGTCTACAAGCCGTGGACGTTCTCCATCGGTTCGGGTACCCTCGGATCCACTCATCGATCTTCCACCCTTTCGACCAGCTCCGTCGCCTTCGCCCTCGCACGGAGAACTATCTCGGATGCGTCGTGCCCCAGGAGATTACCGCCGGCGACCAGGTGTTCGCCATCCACTATCACGCGCTCTACGTCCGAGGGTCCCGCGCAGTAAGCCAACTGCGAGGGGGCATCATACCCCGGGGCGAGTCGAGCGTCGTCGAGATTCACCACCACGACGTCGGCGCGAAAGCCGGGAGCCAACTCCCCGACATCTTCCAGTCCCAGGGCTAAGGCTCCTCCCCGGGTGGCCAGGTACAGGAGCCTTTCGGCCGGAAGTGCCCGGGCGTCGAGACGCGTGCCCTTTTGGAGATAGCCGGCGAACCGCATCTCCTCCCACATGTCCAGGGTCGCCGAGCTGGCTGCGCCGTCGGTGCCCAACCCGACCAGCATCCCGGCGTCGAGCATGTCCTCCACGGGGGCGATGCCGCAGGCGAGGCGGAGGTTGCTACGCGGGCAATGGGCCAATCCCACGCCATGTTCGACGAGGACCTCCACCGCTCTCTCGTCGAGATGAACGCCGTGCGCCACGGTTACGTGCCCCGAATCGAAGATACCGGCCTCGAGGTAGCAGTCGACGGGATCCTTCCCGAAGAGCCCGCGCACATTTTGCCGCTCGTCGGGCGTCTCCTCGAGGTGGGTGTGGATGCCGACGCCGAGGTCCGAGGCGAGGCGCGCCACCCTTTCTAGGTATTCCGGCGGACAGGTATAGGCGGCGTGGGGGCCGAGCTGCACCGTGATTCTCCCCCCCGCACCCTCGTGCCATTTTTCGGCGAAGTCCCTGGAGACCCGCATGTCCCTTTCCACATCCGAATCCAGGCCGATGAGGCCCTGGGACAAGACGCCGCGAATACCCATGTCGGAGACTACGCTGGCGACCCGATCCATGGGGAAGTACATGTCGGCAAAACACGTGGTCCCACCCAACAACATCTCCACCACCGCCAGCGCCGTGCCCACTTCCACGTCCTCGGCGGTCATCTGGGCCTCTATAGGCCAGATGTGTTCTCGCAGCCACTCCATCAGGGGAAGATCGTCGGCGTATCCTCGGAGCAGGGTCATCCCGGCGTGACCGTGGGCATTCACCAATCCGGGCATGACCAAACGCCCCGATACATCGATTACTTCCGGGTCGAAATCCTCGGGGACGGCACCCTCGTCGCCGGCGGCCAGGATCAACCCGGAGCGTATGGCCAAATCCCCGGGTACCGCCCGCACAACGCCGGGGGAATCCCCCGGTACTATGAGGGTCCCCCCCTTCAAGATCATTTCGGACAAAACCGGACCCTCCTCAGACCGATATGACGATGCTTCCGGCACCAGCGTGGGTCGAGATGACCGAACCCATGGGCACGATGATCACGTCGCGGGGGTTCATCTTCTTGACCTTTTCGGCCAACCATTCGGCCCACTCGAGGTTGGCGGCGTGACTTATCACCATGATCCGATCCTCGATGTCCACGCCCTCAGCCTCGATGAGTTCGATTATCCTGGCGAACATCTTCTCGGTGCCGCGGATCTTTTCCAGCATCTCGATTTCACCGTCGACGTTGTGGCAAATCACGCGAATGCTCATGAAGTCGGCTATGCGCCCCTGC
Source organism: Clostridia bacterium (assembly GCA_007136565.1). GTDB lineage: Bacteria > Bacillota > Sulfobacillia > SLMV01 > SLMV01 > CSSED11-154. The sequence goes on from SLGS01000187.1 coordinate 7,371, forward strand.
AGACGGGAGAGACGTCCACCCTTGACCAGGTTGGTCAGATCCAAAAACCCCTGGAAAATGCGCATGTTTTCCCTGTAGTTCACCAGGTAATCGAGGACCTCCCCGAGTTCTTTTCCCTCGCGAAGCAGCTGGGCGGCCCTGATGACCTGGGCTCCCTCGGCCGACGTGGCGGCTTTCGTATCGAAGACCTCGATCTCGGCGTCGGGCAACATCTGCGCCGCCATGCGGGCCGATTGGGCCGTGCCGCTCAATTTCTCCGATATGGTCATGCAAAGGATCGGTCCTCGTTCCGCCAGCCGCTCGAATACCTCGAGGAAAGCCCCGGGCGAGGGTTGTGAAGTGGTGGGAAGTGTCTTGGAACCCGCCATCAGATCCATGAAGTCCGACGGCGACATGGTGCCGTCTTCGAAGCCGCGCCCGCCCAGGCTAACCGTGAGCGGCACGCAAGTAATACCGTATTCCTCCAGGATCTCGTCGGGCAAATCGGCGGCGCTATCGGTGACCAACTGTACTGCGGAATCGTTCAACGGGACACCCCTTTCGAAATGTGGGTCACACTTTCCAACTGCTCAGGTATCGAACCTGTTCATCGGTGAGGACATCCAGGGGTACCCCCAGGGCCTCGAGCCGCAGTTTGGCTACGCGGCGATCGATGTCATCGCCCACCGGATATACCGCGGGGGGAAGCCCCGGGTTCTCCGAGATATACTTGAGGGCCAGAAGCTGCAGGGCGAAACTCATGTCCATGATCTCCGCGGGGTGACCGTCGGCGCAGGCCAGGTTGACTAGCCTACCCTCGCCCAGTAGGTACAACCTGCCTCCGTCGGGCCTGGTGTAGCGGCGAATGCCGTATCGAACCTCTTCGTAATCTCCGCACAGCCGAGACAGGTCATTTACGCTTACCTCCACGTCGAAATGACCGGCGTTGGACAGGATGGCACCGTCCTTCATCCGCTCCATGTGCCGCCCGGAGATGACGTCGCTGCATCCGGTAACCGTCACGAAGATGTCGCCCTCGGGGGCCGCGAGATCCATGGTGGTCACATCGCACCCATCCATGAGGGCTTCGTTGGCCGCCACGGGATCCACCTCGGTGACCGTCACGCGGGCACCCATTCCGCGGGCGCGCAGCGCGACACCCTTGCCACACCATCCGTAGCCGGCCACCACGACTCGCTTGCCGGCGACGACGAGGTTGGTAGCCCGCACGATACCGTCCCAGACCGATTGGCCCGTTCCGTAGCGATTATCGAAGAGGTACTTGCTCAGGGCGTCGTTGACTGCCAGAACGGGGAAGGATAGTCTCCCCTCGGCGCTGAGGGCTCGAAGCCTCATCAGCCCGGTGGTGGTCTCCTCCGCCCCGCCGATGACGTCCTCGGCCAGCTCGGGATGGCTGTCGTGCAGTAGGCCTATCAGGTCTCCACCGTCGTCTATTATGAGGTGCGGACGGGTCTTCGCCACCGCCTCGACGTACGCGTGATACTCCTCGTCGGTACATCCGTGGTGGCTGTGTACGGCCACGCCCGTTTCCGCCAGGGCAACGGCGACATCGTCCTGTGTGGAAAGTGGATTCGACCCCGCGATGGCCACCTCGGCCCCGAGATCGGAAAGCAGCTTGGCCAGGTAAGCGGTCTTCGCCTCCAGGTGCAGGCATATGGCGACCCTGTAACCGGCGAAGGGTTGGTCATCCATCAGTTCCTCCCGCAGCCTTTGCAATACGGGCATGTGCGCGCTGGCCCACTCCATCTTCTTGGCACCGGAATCCGGTATCATAGCTACTCCTCCCCCCGGGGGTCGCCCGCGGCGACCTCCTCGAAAAATGCTCCAACCAGGGCGCCCAGCTGCCTCCGATTGGCATCCATGGCCTCCAGGACTTCCTCGTGCGTCAGCGGATCGTCGGATATTCCCGCGCCGAGGTTGGTCACCAGGGCCAGGGCCGCATACGGTAGCCCGAGCTCCCGGGCCAGGACCACCTCCGGAACATTCGTCATGCCCACGACGTCCCCGCCGAGATCGGCGAACATGCGCACTTCCGCGGCGGTCTCGAACCTGGGTCCCTCGGTGCAAACGTAGGTTCCCCGGTCTACCAGGTCCACCCCGGCCCGCCGGGCGGCCCGGGTCACCAGGCAACGTACTCCCTCGTCGTATGGTCGAGTCATGTCGGTGTGCTCCACCCGCCCGATGCCGTCGAAGAAGGTCGAGGGGCGGGAGCGGGTGAAGTCTAGGAATTGATCCAGCAGCACCAATCTGCCCGGGGGCAGATCCTCGCGCAGGGATCCCACGGCGGCCGTCGCCAGGATCGGTCCGGCACCCGCCGAAGCCAGGGCAGCTATGTTGGCGCGGTAGTTTATCCTGTGGGGTGGAATGGAATGGTCACTCCCGTGCCTGGGGAGAAATAAGACGTCGACGGATGCACCGTTCGACGCCTCGTAAGTACCCTTATTGAACGTGACTTCCCCGTACTCGGTGGACCGTGGCAACTGCCCTTCGAGCTCGAGGCCGGGAACGTCGTACACCCCAGTACCACCGATGATGCCGACGGTCACATCATCCATCGTCGGTTCCCTCCCGCGGCTTGTCCCCGACCGCTTCCCCTGAATCATCGCCTGTTTTGGCATCCCGGGCGACCATCATGTCGTACATACCGGCGAGGGAGTCCCTTATCGTGGTCCTATCCTCGTCGGAGAGGTGGCCCAAGACGTCACTTAGGTAGCGAATCCTCGCCGCCATGACCTCCTCGAGCAGCTCGTGCCCGCGGGGTTTAGCGCGCAATCGAATGACTCGACCGTCCTTTTCATCGCGCACCCTTTCGACCAGGTCCGCCTTCTCCATCCGGTTGATGAGGTCGGTAACCGTGCTGGACGCCAGGTACAGGTGTCGACAAAGGCACCCCATGGTGAGATTGTCGTTGTAGATGATGGTCACCAGGGCGGTGAACTGGGGCGGGGTGATCTCGAAGGTCGAGAGAATGCTCCTGCCCCTGTGTCGCACGATATGGCTCGTGCGGCGGAGAAGATAATCTATTTCCTCCACCAGGCATTCGAAACTTCTTCCGTCGCGCATCTGCTTGCCTCCCAACGAAGGGTAGTCGAACCCGAGATTCGAGATTTCAAGGCCTACTGGAGTTCGTCGGGGAAGAAGAGGGCGATTTCCCGCTCGGCGGTGTCGGGCCCGTCGGAACCGTGAACCAGGTTATTATCGATGTGCAGCCCGAAATCACCGCGGACGGTCCCCGCGGCGGCTTCCGCCGGATTAGTTGCACCCATGGTGGAGCGAGCGGCCTCGATGGCATTGGGTCCCTCCCAAACGGAAGCGACCACCGGGCCGGAGGTAATGTATTCAATGAGGTCATCGAAAAACGGTTTGTCCGCGTGAACCCCGTAATGCTCGCGGGCCAGTTCACCGGATACCCGCATCATCCTCAACGCGCGCAGCTTCAGGCCGCGCCTTTCGAACTTCGCCAAGATCTCGCCCACCAGGCCGCGCTCCACACCGTCGGGCTTTACCATCACAAAGGTCTTCTCTGAGAGCATCGTGTTCGGGCCATCCGCCCCGAAGGGCTTCGAAAGCCCAAGCCTCACCTGCCTTTCTCAA
>SLGS01000199.1 GCA_007136565.1 Clostridia bacterium
CCCCGGTCGGCTAGGTGTTGGTTGGATACGCGTTGAACACTTCCGCCAGGTGCCACTCTCCACGGATCTTGATCAGGGTAAGGGCGAGGTCCATCCCCGGCTTACACAGGTCCGAGAGTTCTCTGGTAACCTCCATCTCGAGCGTATCCCGGGCATCCTCGGGGTGGTCGATCCACAGGCGTTTCGGCTCCACCCGTTTGACGTAGAAGTAGTCCTCGATGAATTCCTCGACATCCCCCGGGGGCAACGGGGGCGGTGTTTCCTCGAAGGTCATCCATCGGATCCTGGCAGCTTCGATGCCGCGGGAAGCCATGTCGGCGATCCTGCGGCGCCACTCGAGGGCATCCCCTTCGTCCATTCGACCGGTCTCCGCCATCCAAGCCACCAGCCGACGCAGCACGGCGCGCAGGTTGGCCAGGTCGTCCTTGGTGGCGAATTCCTTGCGTGGTAGGAAGTAGTCGAAGTATTCGGGGAGATAACCCAGTAGTATATCCATCCCCACGACTTCCACGAAGGGCCGGTCCTTCCCGCCCAAGCGATCGGCGTCACTTGTTGCGGACGAGGGCCGATAGGAATTGATGGCGTAGAGGAGAGGCGATAGGGAACGCTCGTAGCGCTCCAGGGTGGTCCTGGCTACCCGATGACTCTCGTCTTCGAGGAATGCGGCTATCACGCCCGCGATGGAGTGCGGGGGAAGGGATCGACCCGGGGTGGGAGAATCCTCGGGCATGCCGACGTCAGGCAGGGTGAAAGCCTCGGGGTCGTAGTGGCCGCCGATCCAGTCACTCATCTCTTCGTGGAACTCGTGGGTGGGGTCGGCTAGGATCTCGAGCATCTCGTGGTATCCGGGGACGCCTCCGCAATCCTCGGGGGGACAGGCGCGCGCTCCGTCCAGGCATACGGGCGCGGGTACCGACGGGTCGAGGGATTCCAGGAGGGTGATTTGGTGCTCCCAGCTGTCGCCGAAGTCGTACATGTATTCGAGTGTGTCACCCGGTTTGGGCAGGACGTCGGCCACCCTGGCCTCCCGGGCCCGGGGCTTCCACTCGCCCTCAAGCCTCTCATCAGCGTACATGGTTTTACCCTTCCTAAAGGCGAAAAGGTGCGCGTCTTCCCAGCCCATGACGGCCTGGATGATCTTGTGTAGCTGCTCGAGGTCCACGTCCGAGGGGACGCGGAAGCGCCGCCAGATGGCGGGTGAAATGCCTCGGAGTTCGATGCACAACTCGTAGACGGGTCCTGACATTCTTATCCCCTTCCAACATTCGAATATTCGTCCCAGGTTGCTGCTAATCACTAATCGCCGAGTAGGAGTGGCAACGGGCATAACCCACCAACAACTTTTGACGGACTGCACAGGGAATCCTTTCCCGCCGGAGCTTGAAAGTAGAGTCTAACATTGTGTGTAAAGAAGGATGGTCGCTGAAGGGGAGTTGCATCCGGTAAGGATCATCTTGACCGCAAGCATGATTTCCGCTTGCGAGTTCCTGCGCTACGATGGCATCTCTCATCTAGCCCCGGGTTGTGCATCCTGATTCGAAGCAGTTCTCGGGTGAGCTCAGGTGGGAGGACGGGCAGGTCTTGGAGTATCGTGGGATGATAGGGTGAGTCCAGATTGTGCTTCTTGATCGATACCCGGCATGTCCGGGGCGTCGAGTACTGCGGGGCCGCTCCCGGCTATGGGATGCGCGACTCCTTGAAGTTATCGGACCCGCCAGGTGTGGCGGGAAAGTTGAGGCGGAAACTTCCGGGTGGATGTCGCTCGCGACTCGCTTACATGTCGAGGAGATCCCGTCGATGTTATCGGGGGATATAGGGGATAGAGAGGGTGAGATTGAGGGAGATAGTTGCTCTAGTCTCTTCTTTTTGGGGGAATAATTCGCCCGGTCGGCTGTTACGGACTTTGCCATCGATCGGGACAGTCAGTAATATCGAATCACCTGATAAAGGCTCTCTCCTCGAAAGAGGGGGTCGCAAAGCCACGGGCCTGTCGCCCGCCTAGCGGGCCATGGTAGCCGGGTTGCCGGATCATCGCCAGATGAGTCGGCTTTTTGTTTTCCGGAAGATAGGCGTTTCTCCACCGGGACGACCTCGAGTTCCATTACGTTATCCACTCCGTTTTCGGGAACCTAGTTATTGTCTGGGGCCAGAGATTCTCGGTCTGCGTTCTGGTCGATCTCATGGACTGATGGTCGACGTCCATCCCGGTGGAGGTGTGGCGTGTATTACCAGAGGATCCCAGGGGTACATCCGAATTACATACTCAACTACCAGTGCTATTGGGTAGGCACCGTGAGATTGCACCGGTCACGATCATCGTGGCCGGTTCTTTCGTTTGCCAGGCCGGGATAGGGATCTTCATGGTCGGCACAGATGGGATTTCCCGGACAGTTTGTTCTCGGTCGCAGCGTCACTATTGGAGGAGGTCACCATCGACCTGTTCGCCGAGGTAGGTCCGGTACCGGGAAGAGTTATTCCTGCGAAGGGGGGATGTTTGGAAGGGAGGCGCTGATTGACGCATGACATGAATATGGGGGCGATGAACGCCGGGTATCACTTGGGTGCCTAATACCGGCCGAAGCCAGTGGCGCAACCGACCGCGATGTCTTGCCGGTCGGTTTGTTGTTTGTGATGTGTGAGGGGAGAGCAGAGCCCAGAGGATTACGGTCAGACCCCTGACCGACAAATGTCTGGAAGGCCGGTGATTGGTGCGAGACGGGATGGCCGCCTATCCGCAGTGTCGGCCCTGGTTTCAACAAAGAATTGAGGAGGAATC